>CAMEWU010000112.1 GCA_945946715.1 uncultured Clostridium sp.
CACCATATATCTTGGCTCCACGTGCCTTAGCATGCTCTAATTCTTCCAACACCAGAATAGCAGCACCTTCACCCATGACAAAACCGCTCCGCTCTTTATCAAATGGAATAGACGCACGATTGACATCTTCCGTAGTATTCAATGCCTTCATGGCAGTAAAACCACCTACACCCATATTACAAATACAAGCCTCAGCACCACCACACAGCATAACATCGGTATAACCATCCCGGATATAATGGAAGGATTCACCAATGGCATTATTACCGGAAGCACAAGCGGTTACAACACAGGTACATACACCCTTAAATCCTGTCTCGATAGCAATTTGTCCGGCTGCCATATTCGCAATGGACATTGGAATGAAAAATGGTGAAATCTTTTCAAATCCCCGGTTCATTCCTCTTTCATGTTCACTTTCAATCGTTTTCAATCCACCAATACCGGCAGAAACAATCGTACCACAACGAACCGGATTTTCCTGTTCCATATCCAATCCACTGTCTGAAAATGCTTCTTTTGCAGCAATCATCGCAAACTGGGTATACCGATCCATACGTTTTGCTTCTTTTTTATCCAGAAAATCTTCCGGTTGGTAATTCTTTACTTCACCGGCAATTTTCACCTGAAAATCTGTTGTATCAATCTGAGTAATGCGGTCAATACCACATACTCCTTTTTTTACATTTTCCCAAGTTTCCTGGGTGTTATGACCTAGTGGGTTAATGGTTCCCATTCCGGTAACTACAACTCTTCGTTTCATTCACATTCTCCTTCTCATGTTTATAATCTGCTGATATATCAACTACTAAAGCCATTCATTCTATTATTACATTGCCATACCGCCATCTACATGCAGGACCTGTCCGGTAATGTAGGACGCCTGATCTGATACTAAGAATGCCACTGCATTTGCCACATCCTCCGGTTGTCCCATTCTGGCAAGTGGAATTTCCTTTGCCATCTGTTCTTTTACTGCTTCCGGTAAGGCATCTGTCATATCTGTTGTAATGAAGCCGGGTGCAACTGCATTTGCGGTTACATTTCTGGAACCTAATTCCTTTGCTAAAGACTTGGTCATACCAATCACTCCAGCCTTACTTGCTGCGTAATTCACCTGTCCGGCATTTCCCATTACACCTACAACACTACTAATAGTTACAATTCTTCCATACCGTTTCTTCATCATCAGCTTAGATGCTGCACGCATACAGTAAAAGGCTCCTCGTAAATTCGTATCGATGACTTGATTAAAATCTTCATCTGACATCCGCATCACCAGACCATCTCTGGTAATTCCGGCATTATTTACAAGAATTTCTACCGTTCCGGTTATCTTCAAAGCTTCTGCAAATAAGTTATCTACCTCTTCCTTTACAGCCACATCAGCCTGAATGGCTACTGCCTGCACCCCATATTCCTTGCACATAGCTACGGTTTCTTCTGCTGCCGCTGCTCCCTTTGCATAACAGGTTACGATATTCGCACCTTCCTTTGCTAATGCAATACAAATGGCTCTTCCAATTCCCCGGCTTCCTCCGGTTACAATGGCGGTCTTGTTCCCTAAATTCATATATACCTCCTATGCCAATGCTTCTACTAAAGCATCTACATCCTCTACCTTTTCAACTGAATAACAGGTGATTTCCGGACAAGTCTTCTTAACAAACTTAGAAAGTGCACTGCCTGGTCCGATTTCAACAATGGTATCAATTCCCTGTTCTGCCATATAACGAATGGAATCTTCCACATAAATACTACTCTGTACCTGTTTCTCTAATAATGCCGGAATGGATTCTTCCTCTGTCTTAGCACGGCCTATGGTATTGAATACCACCGGTAATTTCATTTCTCCAAAGGTTTCTTCTGCAAAACGAGCCTTTAGACGATCGCCTGCCGGTTTCATTAATGATGTATGGAACGGTCCACTAACGTTCAGTGGCAGACATCTTCTTGCCCCAGCTTCCATCAATAATTCAATGGCACGTTCTACCGGTTCCTTGTCGCCGGAAATTACAATCTGTCCCGGGCAGTTATAATTGGTAGGCTCTACAACATTGAATGTCTGATCCTTGAACTCCTCATGTGCCTTTGCACAGCAATCCTGTACCACACTACGGTCCAAATTCAATACAGCTGCCATCTTACATTCCCGGTCTACCACTGCTTCTGCCATTGCCTGTCCACGAAATGCAACCAGGGAAATTACCTGCTGGTCTTCAAATACTCCTGCTGCATGAAGTGCCGAATATTCACCAAGACTTAAGCCTGCTGCCATCTCCGGAACAATTCCTTTACTTTCCAATACCTTTGTAACACCTACTGCAAATGCTACCATACATGGTTGTGTATACTTTGTTGTATTTAACATCTCTGCCGGTCCGTTAAAACAGCAATCCTTCACATCAAATCCTACATTTGTATTATCCATAACCTGACGAAATTCCGGATAAACCTCATAAAAATCCTTACCCATTCCAACTGACTGGCTGCCCTGTCCGGCATACATAAATGCTAACTTCATGAATCTTTCCTCCATATCTTCTCTTACAATTCTACTTGTTTTAATTGCTCTAACTCTTTCTTTGCATCTGCATAAAGATTCTCTAAAATCACAGACAGAGGCTGGATTTCCTTCAACTGTCCACATACCTGGCCTGCCATAACAGAACCATTCTTAACATCGCCCTCTAAAACTGCACGACGAAGTCCGCCTAATGTAAACTGTTCTAATTCTTCTCTGGTACCACCGCTACGTTCTACCTTTATGTACTCTCTTGCCATATCATTTTTCAGAATACGAACCGGGGCATCTAAGGAACGTCCGGTAACCGTCGTACTGTTATCTCTTGCCTTAATTAAGGCTAATTTATAATTCTCATGGATTGGGCATTCCTCACTTACCAGAAGACAGGTACCAACCTGTACACCACAGGCACCTAATGCCATGGCTGCCACAAACTGTTTGCCACTGGCAATACCACCGGCTGCAATTACCGGAATGTTTACCTTCTCAATGACCTGTGGAACTAAAGTCATAGTGGTCATATCTCCAACGTGTCCACCACTTTCACCGCCTTCAGCTATAACGGCATCCGCGCCAAGCTGTTCTACCTTTCTAGCCAAAGCAGTACTGGCTACTACAGGAATAATCTTACTGCCTGCATCCTTCCACATTCCCATATACTTACCCGGAGTACCTGCACCGGTAGTAATAATTCCAATTTTCTCATCTGCCAAAAGCTGTGCAATATTATCTACATCCCGATTCATCAGCATAAGATTTACACCAAATGGTTTGTCAGTGAGTTTTCTGCATTCTGCAATTTCTTTTTCCAATGCTTCTGCATTCATACCGCCGGAAGCAATCAAGCCCAATGCACCTGCATTAGATACCTGTGCTGCAAATTTACCGGTTGCAATATTCGCCATACCACCTTGAATAATCGGGTACTTAATGTTCAACATTTCATTTAATTTCATGCCTGATTCTCCTTCTTTGCCGCTTCAATAATGGCTGCATCCATGTAGCGGAACTTATCATAACGGTTCTTAGCCAATTCATTTGGTGACATCTTCTTATACTTTGCAAGCTCCAGCATTAACAGCGCATCGATTTCCCGATATACCTTGTTTGGATTCTGCTGAATACCACCCAATGGCTCTTTAATTATTCCATCAATGACATTGTAATGCTTTAAATCCTGTGCAGTTAACTTCATTAAATCACAAGCCTCTGAACTCCGGTTCGAATCTTTCCATAATATAGAAGCAAATCCTTCCGGTGACAATACAGAATAAACTGCATGCTCTAACATATAAACACTATTCGCAACACCAATGGCTAATGCACCACCGCTGCTTCCCTCGCCGGTTACAATAGCAATAATCGGCACCTTTAATGAACTCATTTCTGCCAGATTCTTTGCAATGGCATTGGCCTGTCCGTGTTCTTCTGCTTCCAGTCCCGGATATGCTCCCGGTGTATCTATAAAGGTAATAACCGGTCGTCCGAACTTTTCAGCCTGCTTCATCATACGCAGAGCTTTCCGGTATCCTTCCGGTTCCGGCATTCCAAAATTGAACTCCATATTTTCGTTGATATTTCTTCCTTTCCGGTGTCCCAATACAGTTACCGGTGTTCCATGGAACATAGCGATTCCGCCATAAATACTTTTATCTTCTTTACTTAAAAAGTCGCCACGCTGCATAAAAAAATCATCAAATAAAGCATTAATATAGTCATCTACTTTGGGACGTTTGATACTTCTTGCCAAATATACCTTATCCGCAGGTGTCAGATTTTCACATTGACGAAGTAATTTTTTCTTTTCCGTTTTCAGTTCTTTCACTCTTACATCTGCTGCATAATCATCTGTTTTTGCTGATAATTCTTCGATTTCATTATCAATTGCCCGAAGCTTTTCGTCTATTTCCCGCATCATAATGACCACCTCTTTCTTTCATGAAGCTTCAAAATCTGACCAACCACTTCCCGCATTTCGTTTCTTGGCACAATCTGGTCAACGAAACCATGGCTTTCCAGATATTCGGCTGTCTGGAAACCTTCCGGCAACTTTTGTCCGATTGTCTGTTCAATAACACGAGGCCCTGCAAAACCGATTAATGCTCCGGGTTCTGCTAATGTAATATCACCCAACGTTGCAAAACTGGCACTTACTCCACCCGTTGTCGGATGAGTCAGACATACTACATATAAGCCACCATGTTCACTGAATCTCTGTACTGCCGCACTGGTTTTTGCCATCTGCATTAAGGAAAGAATTCCCTCCTGCATTCTGGCACCGCCACTGGCGGTAAACATAACAACCGGTAATTTATTCTTATCTGCCACTTCAAAGGCATACGTTACTTTCTCTCCTACTGCGATTCCCATACTGCCCATCAGGAACTCACTTCCCATAACAGCAATCATCGCTTTCTGTCCATGTATTTCACCAACACCGATGAGAACACCTTCTTCCAAACCGGTCTTCTCCTGTAATTTTGTTATCTTTTCTTCATAATCCGGATAATCCAGTGGATTTACAAATGGCACTTTACATTTTAGTTTTCGAAATGTTCCCGGATCTACCATACTTCGAATCCGCCGTGCTGCAGAAATCTTATTATGTGCTCCGCATTCCGGACACACACATAGATTCTTCTTCATCACACCGGACGGAATTTCTTTTTTACAAGAAGAACAGGTAACCATTTCTACCGGTCCATCCTCCTGCTTTTCAGTCTTTTCCCGTACTACAACCGGTTCAAAGTCATCATTTAATTCTATAGCATCATTATTATCTGAATGTTTTAAAACTGTAGCATACTTTGCCAACTCTGCTTTTGTCTTACCTAATAAACCCATTTTCATCACTCCAATTCTACGATAGCTATAAAAGAAACAGGCATACATAAATCCATCTTATGTACCGATTTATATATACCTGTATTCTCCAGCTAATGTTCGTTACGATTACTCCTGATGAGCGGTAACGTAGTCTACTAAATCCTTAACAGTCTTCATGTTCGGAAGATCTTCATCTGCAATTGCAACACCAGTCTCCTCTTCAATAGCCATACCTAATTCTACTGCATCCAGAGAATCAGCACCTAAATCATCTGTTAAAGATGCTTCCAATGTAATCTTGTCCTCGTCACAGCTTAAAGTATCAGCGATAACCTTCTTAATTGTTTCGAACATAGTAGTTTCTCCTTTTCATATCATACATTTTTAGTTAAAAAATTTTAATTTTTCAACCAAGTATATTGTAGCAATTATTCCCTGTTTGTCAACAGATTTATACCATTTTTCTTTGATTTTCTTTTACATTTTCTTCTAATTTCATAAAATTACTCTATTTGTTCATAAAATGTTTAAACTCTTTCCATTTTTTCACGAAGATAACTCTTGACATTTTCCATATCACACTTTACCATAATAAATAACAATGTAGTTTTCGAAACTACATGAAAAACTTTACCAAACTATAAATACTAGACAAAAAAACAATTTTAATGACTTTTTCAGATATTTTAACAACAGGAAAGGACAATGTCGAATTATGAGCAGTACAACGTTACAACCGGAAACCGGCATCGCCGGCAAATTTATCTCCACAGCCAAAGATGAAAATGGAGTATTGAGTGCCATTGAATTTCACAACGATGAGCACTTTAATTTTGCCTATGATGTGGTTGACGAATTAGGAAAAACCAAGCCAGATAAACTGGCAATGCTTCATATCGCCAGTGATGGCAAGGAGCGTCGCATTACTTTTAAGGATATGATGATATACTCTAACAAAGCAGCAAACTATTTCCGCTATCTGGGCATCAAGCGGGGAGACCGGGTTATGCTTGTATTAAAACGGCATTATCAATTCTGGTTTTCCATCCTGGCACTTCACAAGATAGGTGCCATTGCTATACCCGCAACCAATCTCCTTGTGAAAAAGGATTTTGAATATCGTTTCAAAGCCGGAAAAATAGATGCAGTTCTCTGCACCTCAGATGGCAAAGTAGCTGCTGAGGTTGAAAAAGCTTCTAAAACTTATGATGGATTAAAAGCAAAGATTATGGTTGGTTCTTCTACACTAAAAGGATGGAATAACTTTAACCGGGATATCCGCTTTTTCTCTTCTGATTTTAAGAAACCAAATCCTGTTCCAGGGGGAGATGACCCAATGCTTATGTTTTTCACCTCCGGTACTACCTCCTATCCAAAAATCGCTGCTCACAGCTATAAATATGCGTTAGGACATTTTGTTACTGCAAAATACTGGCAGCAGGTTGATCCGGATGGTATTCACTTTACAATCAGTGATACAGGCTGGGGAAAGGCACTCTGGGGTAAGTTGTATGGTCAATGGCTCTGCGAAGCTGCTGTATTTACTTATGATTTTGAAGAGTTTTACGCCAGTGAAATTCTAAAAATGATTCAAAAGTATAAGATTACAACTTTCTGTGCTCCTCCTACTGTTTACCGTGTTATGGTGCATATGAAACTGGATAAGTTTGATTTATCCTCTTTGCAGACCGTTGCTACTGCCGGCGAAGCATTAAATCCGGAGATTTATGAGAAATTCTATAAAGCAACAGGCATGAAGATTATGGAAGGTTTCGGTCAGACAGAAACTACATTGACCATTGGTAACCTGGCAGGTATGGAACCAAAACCGGGTTCAATGGGCAAGCCAACGCCACAGTATACGGTTCAGGTCATGAGACCAGACGAAACGATTTGCGAAACCGGTGAAACCGGTGAAATTGTAATCAATGTAAAAGATCATGTACCGGAAGGATTATTCTTAGGATATTATTTAGATGAAAAACGAACGGAATCCGTCTGCTACAACGGATACTATCATACCGGCGACACTGCCTACATGGATGAGGACGGTTTTCTCTGGTATGTTGGCCGGGTAGATGATGTAATCAAGTCCACCGGATATCGTGTTGGTCCATTTGAAATTGAAAATGAGATTATGAAACTTCCA
>CAMEWU010000113.1 GCA_945946715.1 uncultured Clostridium sp.
ATAAAAAATACTGTACATTATTTCTATGGATTTGAAGCAGAAAATAGAGAAAAAACATGAAAAAGTATTTGTTTTAAACACAAGATATGGTATATTAATTTTGTATAAGTAGAAGATATGGTTTTTTGTGCCATTTAAAGAAAAGCATAGAATAGAAACAGAATGAATTAGAAAACATTGATGAGGTGAGGGAATGAAAGCAAAAGAGTACATCATTCAAAAATTAGTAAATGTAGGAAAGAACCATCGTTGGATGAAATATCCGATGCTGGCATTAGTTTCATTAATTAGTTTATTCTTTCTTATCATAGAAAAATGCATGGAACGGCCAAAACGTGCAGTCATTGCCTTGGTTTGTTTTGTGTTGATTGTAAGTCAGAGCTGGTACCTCATCAGTATTGCAAGCGACCCTAACGAACCGGTTGCAACAGGAAATTCAGTAAGTGATGAAAATTCTTTGAATGGACTCTCAGAAGAAGAAAGCCTTTTAGGAGTGGATGTGAACCCTGCAGGTTCGTCATCAGAAGAAAATCCGACATACACGATTTATTTTAAGGGGATGGCTCATGGAACTTCTGATTTCTCAATTTCCATTGAGGATGCTGATTTTCCGGAGGGAGGTTATGCTTTGCCGGAGCAAAGCGGATTGCCAACAGCTGCAGGTACAGTAACAGATAGTTGTTATAAGCTGGCGGGATGGGCGGCAACGACTGAAGATGCTGCAAATGGCAATACAATTTCCGGCAAATATCAGAAAAGTGATTTTGGAACGAATAAAAATATAACGGTCTATGCATATTGGCAGGTTCAGGCATATGAGATTACTTATGCACCGGATTTTACACCGATAGCAGAAGATGGGGAAGTAGGAGCATCAAGTGTGGTTTTGGTTCCTATTACAGGAGGGGTGGCACCATCGATTGCTCCGGGTGACAAAGGGTATATACGGAATGGGTATTCTTTTGACACTTGGAATGTTGAAGTGGGAGGCAGAATTGTAAATGAATGTCCTGCAACCGGTTGGACAATTACCGGTGTAACAGATCCACATATTACTTTAAAACCAAAGTGGATACCACATACCTATACAATCTCATTTGCTGGTGGTGATACAGATGTAACCGGTAGTATGGAAAGTGTATCAGCTACATATGGAACAGCCAGTGAACTTCCGTTAAATCAGTTTAGTAAAACCGGATATACCTTTGCCGGTTGGCTGGGAGAAGATGGGGAGCATTATAATGATGGTGCATCTGTTCTGAATCTGACAGCAGTGGATAGGGATGATTTTACTATGACCGCACAATGGCGGTATCAGTCAGCCATTGCATCAAAAACAAACCTCTCATTTGAATATAGTGATTCAGTGAATGAAAGTATTAAACTCTATCATTCAACAGAAGGAGATGGACAATTTGAACCAACTTTGATTGGTGCCAGCGGTGAAACAGTAAAGGGAACCGTTACAAAGGATAATTTTGAGACCCTTACCGGTATTCATGTAGGGGTAGCAGATAATGAAATAACACTTTCGGCTACAGCGGTTGATACCGTCACTTTAGAGGATAGTCCAATTACATTGACCTTTAATATCCATGATAAGCAGCATGATGTGACCGATACATCAATTTCAATTGTGATTCAATTAAATAAGAAAGAATTGTCAGTTACCGGTGTCCGGTATAAGGAAAAGGAGTATGATGGTACTGCAGAGTTCCCAATCGGTGCTATTTGGTATACAGACGGCAGTCGGGTAAATGATGCAACCAAGACAGAGATTGCCGGTATTGCAGTGAATAATGATGGGCAGATTGGTACATTTATAGACGAGAAGGCAGGAACCAATAAAACATTTACAGTTAATAATATTTATATTTCCGGTGAAAATAAAGATTATTATACAATTCCTGGCAGCGTTACCTTTACCGGAGAAAACGGAGGAACCATTAAGAAGGTTACTGTTGATGTGACTCCGATTTTGGATAAGACTGGTGATTCATGGATTTATACCGGTGAAACTCCAAGTTTTACTGTCGAGGTAGATGCAGAAGATGTACCGGAGCTTGTTCGGGAAAGGGATGTAGCTGTAATTATTGAGACGATGAAAGATAATCAAGGTGCATTCACGACTGGTGATTACTCATTAAGCAGTTATTCTTATGATGCAGAACATATGTATCCTGTGGGAATTGATAAAACGAAGGTTACATTAGAAAATTATGACTTAAGTGTTACTCCTGGCACATTGCTGGTAAAGCATCCGGCAGTTCAGGATGCAGATTACAAGATTACAGGTGATCAGCTGGAGGGCAGTGACTGGTATTATAATAAAGGATATATTGATGTCTCTGATGCAGAACCGGTAATTAGTGCAATTGGTACACAGTTTAATAAGATTCGTATCACCAATAATCCGGAAGATAAAGCTAAGACTTATGAAGCATCTATGTTTAGTGATACAGTATCTGTTTCGGAAGCTATGGCCACAACTTCTTCGCAAAAGCTGTATATACAGATGGCAAATACCAGTGGAGCCGTTACTGCGTTAAAGGAAGTATCAGTAAGAGTTGATGTAACAGCACCTGTGATAGATTCAGCAAATATTACTTTAGTTACTCCGGATAATAATGATGCTAAGGGGTTAATTCGGTTCTTGAAGTTTGGTAACTTCTTCAATCAAAAATTGAAAATCACGGTTCCGGTAACAGATGCATTGAGCGGGGCAGATACGTTAACTTATTACTTAGGCAGTGATACAACAGCAACATCAACCGGGGAGCTGAAAATAAAAAATGGAATGGCTACCTTTGAAATTTCACCAAATTATAAAGGTGAAATTCTCCTGATTGCAAAAGATGTGGCAGGAAATAAACAGAGTTTAAAATTACAAGTAGATGGTTCTGCTACCTTGTGGGTCATTGAAGATACTGCTCCGGATGTATCAGTGACACCGACAGACAATAATGGTAATACAGCATTTTCCGGTGAAGATACATTTTATAAAAGCGTATCAGTGGCAGTTCAGGTGACAGATGTGGATGCAGGTGTTTCACATATTATCTGGAATATAAAATGCAACGGAGAACTAATAGAGGAAAATACGATTCAGGCACTTCCTGAGGAATATTCTGAGACACTGAAAGAGGAATATGTATTTAACCGGAAATTTACAGAAAGTGGTGCGTATGAAATCGCTTTGATTGCATATGATAATGCAGGTAATACAAGTGAGGAAGAAACAGTTACATTCGTTGTAGATGGAACAGCACCTGAAATAACCGTTACACCGGAAGATTATGATGAATACTGGAGTGAAAGTAAGGAGATTACTTTTACAGTTACAGATACGGAAAGTGGAGTGGATTTATTGACCTTA
This sequence comes from uncultured Clostridium sp., assembly GCA_945946715.1. Classification (GTDB taxonomy): domain Bacteria; phylum Bacillota; class Clostridia; order Lachnospirales; family Lachnospiraceae; genus CAG-632. The sequence goes on from CAMEWU010000113.1 coordinate 3,377, forward strand.
AAGAATAAGGATGGTGCAACACTTACCTTTGATGCTGTAGAAGGAATGGAAGATACTTACACATTTACAGTTACAGAAAAAGGAATCTATACGATTAAGGCAATCGACCGTGCAGGTAATTTTGTAAGCCTTCCATTAGAGTTTACAAAGGTATCCAGCGAAATACCGGATAATCCGGTGGTAACTATTGAACCGGAAATTCCAGAGGACGTAGAAGATATAAGTACCTACTGGTTTGCAGAGAATCCTACTATTACAATTACCGAACCGGCTACAACGCCGGATGGCACAGCAATTGTTACATACTATCATATATGGGAAGAAGGTACAGCGGAGCCGACCTATGATAATAAGCGGGCTGTTGCACCATTCCAGTTGCCGGGAGAAGGAATCTGGAATCTGCGTGTATGGGCAGAAACTGAATCCGGAAAGCAAAATGTGTACGAATCAGAAGAAGATGGATTGTATCAGATTCGGTATGATAGTACTGCTCCTTTGATTTCAGATATTGTAATAACAGGAAATGGAACTAAGAGCCAAATTAATTTCAAGATAACAGAAGTAGATAGTGGTTTAACAAAATTGGAAGCTATCTATAATGACAACGAGGAAAGTGCACAGACATTATTGTTTGAATACAAAGGAAATGGCACATATACGGCAAGTTTTACTGCATCTATGAAAGGCAGTTATACTATTAAAGCAATAGATGTGGCTGGTAATATTGGCTGGGCAGACGCATTTGAGCCAATGAATATTGTTGTAACAGGAATTACCGGAAATGCAGATAAAGGAATTACGGTTGTTGGTCAAGTGACTGCCGGAACCTTTGATGTTAGTACGGTTACAGTGAAATATGGTAAAGAAGGAGAAGAGTTTTCTATCAATGCAGATGATTTGCTGGTGACCACAGATTCGGATGGAAATAAGTCCTTTACCGCTAAGCTGACCCAGTTGGCAGAGGATACCAGATATCGATTCATGATTACAGCTTTAACAGTAGACGGGGAAAGCTGTGATTACACAGGAGCATTTAAGACCGGAATTGCAGATGCAGTTGGTATTAATGTAGTAGGAACAGTTATAGATGAAACATTAGCAACGGACGATGCATCTCTGATTTCTGTAATGTTGTATGAGAACGATGCTGTTATCCAATCCAGAAATGTTAAAAGTGGAGGCAGTTTTATTTTCACATCGGTACCGGATGGATTATATACGATTCGGGCAACAAATGGAAACAGAACAGCAATTCAGGGAGTTGCAATTAGTAATAATACAATAATGGAACCGACGAGTAATATTCAGCTGGTTTTAAGAGATGGTCAGGCAACGGATGTTATTTATGAAGATACATCGATTCCACAGTTTACAATTAGTGGCTTGGAAAACCTTTTCAATGATACCACTAATTTTGGAAGTGCACAGGATTTAGCTGTCATTCAAGCTGGTGGAACGGTTGAGTTTTGTATGAAAGTGAATGGCTTAAGTGAGGCAGATGTACCGGAAAATGATTTGTCAAAGATTCAGTATAATATGACAAAGAACGAAACGGTTGCAATGTATCTTGATTTATCAATCTGGAAACGGGCAACTGGAGCCTATGGTTTGATTTCTGAATCTCAGGTGACATCAATTGCCGGAGGAAAAACGGTACGAGTTGTGATTCCTTTGAGTGTGGATTTAGCTTCAAAGCAAGGACTTAGTGTGATTCGGGTACATGACGGTAACGTAGAGCGGCTGGTAGATGTGGATACGAATCCAAATACTTACACATTTGAAAGTGCATTGTTCTCAACCTACGCACTTGTTTATATTGATGATGCAAAAACAACCGGTACTGATGAACCAACCACTGGAAGTGATAATAATTCAACGACAGATAATAATAGTACTGCAACTACCGGTACGGAACAGAATGGCAACAGTAATACCAGTCAGCCGGGAGGAAGTACTTCGGATATCAGCAAACAGCCAAATACAAATCAAACGGTTGGACAGTCTGGTTCTTCATCTCCAAAGACAGGAGATGGAACACCAATTATACTAATAGGCATTGTTATGGTTATGGCAAGTTTTGCGGGACTGGGATTATTAAAAAATAAAAAAAGACAATAAATCACCATAAGTTACCATAATAGTTTGTGAAATCCTGAGGATACTATGAGTAAGACATCAAGCTCGAAAAGAACAATCAATATTGACTGTATTTTCGAGGATTGAAGTCTAAAGTATTCAAAATGGAGGTAGCAGTTATGTCAAGCAAGTATTCTAAGAGTGAAGCAATGAACCGTTTCAAAATGGAATGTGCTTCAGAAGTAGGTGTTGATTTAAAGCAGGGTTACAACGGTGACTTAACATCAAGACAGAATGGTTCTGTTGGTGGTCAGATGACTAAGAAACTGGTTGAAGCTCAGATGAAAGCTATGGCTGGTAAGTAATCAGCAGATATTTGAATTAATAATGGAAATGGGAGTCTCCGAGGATGTAATATCCTCGGAGATTTTGCGTTCAGAAACTTATTACAATTTTTATAAATCAGTGGACATATTGGCAATTACTATGCTATAATGTAGTGATTAATGGGCTTGCCCCTAATAATACTTAATTTTAAGAAGAGGTATCGATACAAGGAGGACGTAATTACAATGAGTTACACTGTAGAAAAATTGGAAAAAAACATGGCTAAGATTACAATAGAGGTAGCTGCAGAAGAATTCGAAAAAGCTATGGTTGGTGCATATAATAAACAGAAGAATAAGATTGCTGTACCTGGCTTTCGTAAGGGCAAAGTGCCAATGGCATTCTTAGAGAAGGCATATGGTCCTGAAATGTTCTATGAAGATGCTGCAAATACCTGTATACAGGAAGCATATCCACGTGAAATGGCAGAATGCGATTTGGAAATTGTTTCAAGACCAACTGTTGATGTTGTTCAAATGGAAAAAGGTAAACCATTTATTTTTACTGCTGAGGTTGCATTGAAGCCAGAAGTTACTTTAGGTGATTATAAGGGAATTGAAGTAGAGAAGATAACGGTAGAAGTAACAGATGAGGATATGGAAGCAGAATTAAAGCGGGTGCAGATGCAGAATTCCAGAAGTGTAACAGTGGAAGATCGTGCAGCTCAGATGGAGGATGAAGTTACCATTGACTTCGAAGGCTTTGTAGATGGAGTCGCTTTTGAAGGTGGAAAGGGTAGTGATTATCCGTTGAAGTTAGGTTCTCATTCCTTTATTGATACATTTGAGGATCAGTTAGTCGGAAAGAATATTGGTGAAGAAGTGGAAGTGAATGTTACTTTCCCTGAAGATTATCAGGCAGCGGACTTAGCAGGTAAGCCGGCATTGTTCAAGGTTACCATTAAGGGAATCAAAGCAACAGAACTTCCGGAATTAAATGATGAATTTGCAAGTGAAGCTTCTGAATTTGAGACCATGGAAGAGTACAAGGAAGATATTAAAAAGACACTGTTTGCAAAGAAAGAATCAGCAGCAAAGAGAGAAAAAGAATCCAAGGTAATAGAGAAAATCGTAGAAGGTGCAACTATGGATATTCCGGATGCCATGGTAGAGATGACACAGGAACAAATGGTAGATGAATTTGCACAGAGATTAAGTTATCAAGGTTTACAGTTAGAACAGTATTTACAGTTTACCGGTATGGATATGAATGGATTTAAGGAACAGTGCAAGCCGGAAGCATTGAAGAGAATTCAGTCACGTCTTGTGTTAGAAGCTATTGCAAATGCAGAAGCAATTGAAGTAACAGAAGAAGAAATGGATAAAGAATTAGAGAATATGGCTTCTATGTATCAAATGGATCTTGCAAAGCTGAAGGAAGTCGTTGGTGAGCATGAATCCGATTCTATTAAGAAAGACATTGCAGTTCAAAAGGCAGTCGATCTTGTAGTAGATGCAGCAAAGGAAGTTTAATCAGATTGTAAGTAAAAGGAGGCAGTTTACATGAGTTTGGTACCTTACGTCATTGAACAGACAAGCAGGGGAGAACGGTCCTATGATATTTATTCCCGTTTATTAAAGGATAGGAGGATGTTCCTGGGAGAAGAAGGAAATGATACAACTGCCAGT
>CAMEWU010000114.1 GCA_945946715.1 uncultured Clostridium sp.
TTCAGCCGCGCGGCAAGAAATTTTTCATCCATTTGCAGGGAATCAACAGAGAACCCGTACAAGAGGCAGAAGAATCCAATTAGATGAATTTGGAATGCCGGTGGATGATTTGGCGGCAGAGGAAGCGATCGTTTCAGAACGGTTAGAAGCACAAGGTGCAAGTGTAGAATTTACAGCTTAATGGTATTCGTTACACAGAGTCAAGATGAAAGGAGGAAATTAGAATGGCAGTAAATGGAATTGATACTTCAGCAGCTTCCAGTATTGCTAGTAAGTCAAAAGATTCCAGTACATCCAATACTTTGGATAAGGATGCATTTTTGCAACTATTGGTAACCCAGATGCAGTATCAGGATCCGTTGCAACCAACTGATAATACAGAGTATATGTCACAATTGGCACAGTTCTCTGAATTGGAGTCTATGAATAATTTGAATAAATCATATTCAAATTCTCAGGCATTGGGTCTTGTTGGTGAGTATGTGTTATTAAATACCACTGATACATCGGGTAATACGAAACAGGTTGGCGGTCTGGTACAGTATGTTACTATTAGTAATAATCAGGCATTGCTGTATGTAAATGACAAATACTATACTATGGATGAATTTGATTCGGTTGTTGACTGGGATTACATTGAGTATTTGAATAATTCAAAGGATGCGGCTGAAAACGTTGAAAATCAAGAAAGTGATGATAAGGGTGAGAATGATACGGTTCCCCCTGATGAGCCAACAGAATAAGGTGGCTTGCAAGGAAGCTGAAAGGGAGTGGTACAGAGAATGAACCAGATTGGAAATCCAAGCTATTCCATTGATCGGCTGGCAGGTGAATATCTGCAACAGAAACCACCACAGACTGCAAAAAATGAATCAACGGAAATACAATCGTTCCAAGAGGTACTGCACACAAAACAGCAGTTACTGCAGAAAACAACAACCTCTACAAATGTTATGTTTTCCAAACATGCCAGTGAACGGTTGAATAGTCGGAATATTCATTTGACAGATATGCAGTTACAACGTTTGAATCAAGGAATAGAGCAGGCAAGAGACAAGAACATCAATGAATCCCTGGTTATGTTAGATAATCTGGCTTTTATTGTAAATGTAAAAAATAACATGGTAATTACCGCTTTGGATAAAGGTGGAGAAACAAATCACGTATTTACCAATATTGATGGTGCTGTAATTATATAAGCTGGACCGATAAGGAAGCTTAGAATTCCGGACTGATAGAAGGAATCATTACAGCGAGTATAAAGGAGGTCATGAATTATGATGAGATCATTGTATTCTGGGGTGGCAGGTCTTAAGACCCATCAGACCAGAATGGACGTAATCGGTAATAATATTGCAAATGTTAATACAGTTGGTTTTAAGGGCAGTAGTGTACAGTTTATGGATGTATTATATCAGACTACACAACGTGCAACAGGTTCCAATCCTGCAAATGGTGCCGGTGGTACTAATGCAAAACAGATTGGTCTTGGTACAGCTACAGCCAGCATTACAAAACAGTTAGAGGGAACTGGATCTGCAGAAACAACGAATAATCCATATGATTTGATGTTAAATAGTGATTCTTTTTTCATTGTTAGTCGTGGAAATATGAATTATTTTACCAAAGTAGGTGCTTTTAAGATGGACAGTGCCGGATATCTGGTAACCGGAACTGGTGAAATGGTAATGGGCTGGCAGGTAGATCCGGATAATCCGACACAGGTGCGAAAAGATACTGTATCTGCGCTGCAGATTGAGTCGCCGGCAAACCAGTATTCAGAACCACAGGCAACTACTAATGCCTATGTATCCGGCAACATTGATAAAACAGATGCAGTTTTTGAGGATGGTGGCGCTAAAATCATGAATGTTACCATTTATGATGAAAAGGGATACGGTTATAACGTGAAGATGAATGTAAAGCAGAATAATACGGCAGATAAGAATACATATACAGTCAGTATTGAAAGCATTACAGATAGTAACAATGTGCCGATCACGGCAACTTATAGATTAAGTGGTGACCAGTTGATTTATGATAAGAATACCGGTGCATTTCAGAGTGTTGGTGGTGGTAAGGCAATTACACTTACCATTAACGATGCATCATTTTCACCAATCAGTATTGATTTTAGTACATCAACGATGTATGCAACCAGTGCTTCCTCTACAATTAAGCTGAACAAAGGCGATTTGAAAGGCTTAGGCGGTGGACGTAAAGTTGGTAAGCTGGATGATGTCAGCATCAATACAGATGGTAAGATTTATGGTGTATATGACAACGGGGAAGAGAAGCTTCTGGGACAAATTGCAGTTGCTAAATTTGCAAATCCTGCAGGTTTGGAAGCAATTGGAAACAGTCTGTACCAGACAACCCAGAATTCCGGTGATTTTGATGGTATTGGTCAGGAGGTAACCGAAGGCGGTGGTACTATGTCTCAGGGTGTAATTGAAATGTCAGATGTAGACTTATCTACAGAGTTTACGGATATGATTGTTACACAAAGAGGATTTCAGGCAAATTCCCGTATCATTACTACATCTGATACCATGTTGGAGGAATTAATTAATCTGAAACGTTAATAAATTGGTTTCGGTTTCCTGAAGTTTGAGGGAAACTGAACAAAGCGACGCACACAACGGGCAGAAGCGGTCTGTTGTGTGCGTGTTTTGCTTGTATAATACTAGATATTGTAGTAAAATGTAAATGAACGACAATTATTTGTAGAAAAGGGGGAGAATCGGTATGATTGAGTTAACAAGATATAATGAAACAAAATTTACCCTGAATGCAGATATGATAGAAATGGTAGAAGAAACACCGGATACAGTGATTTCCTTAACCAATGGAAGGAAAATAATTGTAAAAGAGAGTAGACAAGAAGTGACTAATTTAGTAAAATTATACAGATATGAAGTTTTTTCTGGGAAGAATTTGGAATAATGTAAAGAGGTGAAAAAGTTTTGGATATAGCTACAATAGTCGGACTGATTGTATGTGGAGTTTTGATTGTTTTTGGTATTACATATGACCATGGAGCATTTATATTTTCAAAGTTGAAGAATTTCTTTGATGTTCCATCCATCATTATTACCATTGGTGGTACCTTCATGTGTGTACTGGCTTCCAGTCCGTTGAAAGATTTTATAAATGGATTAAAATCATTTTTGCTGGTTACAAAGGTGCCAAAAGTAGATGAGACAGCGATTATCCGGCAGATTATAGATTTATCAAATATAGCCAGAAAAGAAGGCTTATTAGCCTTGGAGGAATCTGCTAATTCACTAGATGATGAATTTATGAAAAAAGGCATTTTGTTAATTGTAGATGGTACAGATCCGGAACTGGTTCGGAACATTCTGGAAACAGAACTGGTAAATATTGATTCCCGACATAAGAAGCTGATTGCTTTTTGGAAGAGTGTGGCATCGATGGGTCCTGCCTGGGGTATGATTGGTACCTTGATTGGTTTGATTAACATGTTGAAAAATCTGTCTGATCCGGATACCATTGGACCGAATATGTCGGTAGCATTGGTAACGACTCTCTATGGTTCCATGCTGGCAAACTGGCTTGCAACGCCGGTTGCTACAAAGCTTGCAACCAATAATGATATAGAGATTATGATGAAGGAAGTTATGATAGAAGGACTACTATCTATTCAGGCAGGTGAAAATCCGCGTGTTATTGAAGAAAAATTGAAGTCCTTTATGTCGCCGACCATAAGAAATAAGATGGCAGAAGGTGCAGGTGAGGAGTAATGGCAAAACGAAGAGAGGAACAACCGGATGAGGGGTCGCCGGCATGGATGTCCACGTTTAGTGATTTAATGAATCTTTTATTGTGTTTTTTTGTATTACTATTTGCCAGTTCAACCATGGATGAGGGAAAGATTCAGCAGATTGCAGCATCTTTTCAGAATATATCTTTTTCCATATTTAATCAGACCAGTCAGATGATACAAAATGGTCAGATGGTAAGTGGAGGAGTAACCCAGTTGGAAAATGTTAATTCCATGATGGATCAGGTGGGAAAAGCAGTAGACAATTCCCATGGAGAAGATTCCAAGGCAGAGGTTAGCAACGGACAGAACCCTGAGAGCAGTGAAGATGGACAGGCAGGCGGAATGACATCTGCACAGGAAAATGAGAATCTGGATGTAGAAGAGCTGCAGAATCAGATGGAACAAGCTGGTCTGGAACAATCGGCTGAGATGTATCAGCAGGTATCTGAGGCACTGGAAAGTTATACCATTGATGAACGGGTGCAAATTGATTACAATTATCAATATGTAGAATTGGATATGAATGGTGCGTTACTGTTTGACACTGGTGATGCGGAATTAAAAGAAGAGTCATATGCCTTTATGGATAAGATAGCAGCCATTTTGGTTACATATCGGGATAGTATTATTGAAATCGAAGGGCATACAGATAATGTTCCAATCCATACCTTCAAATATGAAAGTAACCGTTATCTTTCTACTGCCAGAGCCACTAATGTATACGAATATTTGATGGAACATGCAGATTTGATTGATGAGAATATGAAAGTGGCAGGGTATGGTGAAAGCCGTCCGGTTGCATCCAATGATACAGAAGAAGGCAGAGCTAGAAATCGAAGAGTAGTGATAAAGATATATAATCAGTTAAGCTCATCACAGGAATAGGAGAAAAATATGAGAAAGAATTTAATTAGTATTATAATTTTGGCAATATGTATTGTAAATCTAGTCTTAAATGCTCTGTTGGTATTTGTATTTGTACCCGCAATCAAGAAAACAGATAAACTGGTATCAGAAATTGCTGCCATTCTAAATCTGGAACTGGAACGGGATGAAACGGGAGCTCCGGCGGGTCCGAGTATTGAAGATGTACAGACCTACAACTTATCAGAGACAACAACCATTAACTTAAAAAATGATGGTACCGGTATGAACGCTTATGCAGTCATTGGTGTTTCCATTTCAATGGATGGAAGTTCAAAGGATTATGCAAACTTGAGCACAAAATTAGCGGAAACAGAAAGCTGGGTATTTGATGTTACCAGAAGTGTGGTACAGGAATATACATATACAGAAATTAATGATGCAGAGATTCAGAAACTTGTGAAGCAGGAAATTACAGAAGGTTTGCAGGAAAAATATCAGACGGACTGCATTTATGACGTAACCTTCAGCCAGTTTACAACACAGCAGTTTACTTCACCGTAAAAGAGAAATTGGTTGACAGCCTGGAGTGACTATGAACAGTGAAGGAGGTGAGTGTGCTTGGCTGATGTACTGTCACAAAATGAAATTGACGATCTGCTGAAACAGTTGAGTAGTGGCGAACTGGATGTAGATGAATATACAGACGAACCTTTGCAAAAAGTAAAGGATTATGATTTTGCCAGACCGGCAAAGTTTTCAAAAGAACATTTGCGGACGCTGGAAATCATTTTTGAGCATTTTGGACGATTGGTATCTACAAATCTGCCGGCATATCTCCGAAAAAATGTTCAGATGGAGGTTGTGAATTCAGAAGCAGTTACTTATTCAGAGTTTACGAATTCTCTTTCTAATCCGGTGTTATTCGGTATAATTAATTTTGAACCACTAAAAGGTAATATTATTATGGAATTTGCTTCCAATCTGGGATTTGCTATTGTAGATCGTATGCTTGGAGGAACCGGTGAACCTTTAGAGAAAGTCAGGGATTATTCGGAAATAGAGTTAAGCATACTGGAGCGGATTTTTACGATTTGTGTAAATCTTCTTCGGGAACCATGGAAAAATGTGGTGGAAATTGAACCCCGTTTGGAACGAATTGAGACAAATTCTCAATTTGCACAAATTATTTCACCCAGCGAAATGATTGCTATTGTTACCATTAATATGAAAATTGGCGAAGTGGTTGGATTGATGAATATTTGTCTTCCGTTTCTGACTCTGGAAGATGTTATGGACAAGTTAAATACAAAGTATTGGTATTCTACAATGCAAACCACAGAAGCAAATGCATATTATGATGTGATAGAAACAGCAATATCAAAAGCACAGATACCATTGAAAGCGGTATTGGGAAATAGTACAATTTCTGTAAATGACTTTGTAAATCTGCAAAAAGGTGATATAATTAAAATCGACAGACAATATGAAGATGAATTAGACATCTATGTTGGAAATATATTAAAGTTTAAAGCTTTGCCGGGTTCTGCATCTGAGAACTATGCGGTAAAGATTACAAAAATAATCAGAGAGGAGTAAAGTATGGACGGAATGTTATCGCAAGAAGAGATAAATGCTTTACTGGGTGGGCTGACTGACGATTCAGCTTCAACAGGCAGTTCATCCGAGCAAGAAGAATTATCTCCGGAAGAAAAAGACGTACTGGGTGAGATTTCTAATATTTGTATGGGTACGGCTGCAACAACTTTATATTCTCTTGTGAATCAGAAAGTCGTGATTAGTACACCAAAGGTAAGCTGTTGTACATGGGATGATTTGTCAAAAGAATATGGATTGCCTTGTGTATTTATCAATATTGCTTATGTGGATGGCATACAGGGAAATAATCTTTTAATTCTTTTGGAAAAAGATGTAAAGATTATTACGGATTTGATGATGGGTGGAGATGGAACCAATCTGGTGGAAAACTTGACAGACCTGCATTTAAGTGCAATATGCGAGGCTATGAATCAGATGATGGGGTCGGCAGCCACGTCCATGTCTTCCATGCTGAATCGAAAGATAGATATCAGCCCGCCAGAAGCAGAGCGGTTAGAATTGGGAGCAAACCAAAGTGGCACTGTAATGGATCGTTTTAAGGATAAGAGCTTTGTAAAGGTATCCTTGAAAATCGAAATTGGTGACTTGGTAGATTCCAATATTATGCAGTTGTATCCGATTGATTTTGCAAAGGAGTTATATAAGGTATTTTCATCCAGCTTTGATGCTCCAATGGAAGCGGAAACGCCTGCAGCAAAACCGCAGACAGCACCACAACCACAATCTACACCGCAGCCACAGCCGCAAATGCAGCCGCAGATGGGACAGCCACAGATGCAGCCATATGGACAAATGCCATATGGATATACAGCTCCGGTACAGGATGTGAATGTGCAACCGGTTCAATTTCAAACCTTTGCACCGGGAGTAAATCCGGTTACTCAACAAGAGAATATTGATTTGATTATGGATGTTCCGCTTGAGGTTACAGTGGAGCTGGGACGAACGAAAAAATCCATAAAGGAGATTTTGGAGTTTTCACCGGGAACCATAGTAGAACTGGATAAGATTGCAGGAGAGCCGATTGATGTTTTAGTAAATGGTAAAATGGTTGCCAAAGGTGAGGTAGTAGTTATTGAGGAAAGCTTTGGTGTCCGGATTACAGATATAGTGAAGTCAAAAATGAACGAGTAGTGAAGAGGAGATAAA
>CAMEWU010000115.1 GCA_945946715.1 uncultured Clostridium sp.
AAGTATTAGTGTATTTCGAAACAGACGAGGTTGTAAATAGTTTCTTTGTAAACTATAATATTTTAGCAGAAGAGCCTATAGAAGTAAGTGAAATTGAAAAAGGAAATATTGAGACAAAAGCCCTTATATATATCGATGATTTTAGTATGGAAGTAATAAATGCAACTGATTTTTTATCTGTTTCGATAAGTACAGATTCAGAAAATGAAAATACCAAATTATTATCAGCATTTACATCTTGTATAAAAGCAATGAATACTACTGTATCAGATGAAGAGATTTTAGATGTATGGAATGCAATTCATGAAACAGGGTATATGATAGAAGACTATGACTTTAATGGAATTAAAATTACATATGTTCCTTCAAAAGAGTTGTCATGGGGAACTTCTGCATCGAGAATAGATTTGAGTTTTCCGATTGAGTAATTGTGAAAATTAGATTTTGGAGTGGTTGAATGAAAGAGAAAAAAGGTCACTGAATTATTTTTAGAGATTTTTTAATTGGGTATATGTTTGAGTTCCTGATGTCTCATGAAAAGCCAGTAAGCTCAAGGGTTTGCTGGCTTTTGATTTTTGGAAATTAAATAGAAAGGGGAGGATGTTATGAGTAAGAAGAGAGCATTTATAATCATTGTTGCAATCTTTGTAATTTTGGGAGGGATTACAGGTTTTTTAATTGGACGGAAATTACGGAAGAATGGAGAAACGGATTTGGCACAGGCAAATGCCAATCAGATATCTTCAGAAGAAAATGATTCAGAATATAGTAGTGGGAATCAAGAAAATAGCGAAAAAGTATCCGGTCCTGTTACATATGGCTCTAGAAATCATACAGTAGTGGGAACAGAGACCGGAAGCGGTTATGAAGGAATCAAAGGAACCGGTGAATACAATTATGGAGAAGCTCTTCAGAAGTCATTGATATTCTATGAGTTACAACGTTCCGGAGAGCTGCCGGAGGTGGTGCGTTGTAATTGGAGAAGTGATTCCTGTTTGAATGATGGAAGTGATGTGGGTGTTGATTTGACCGGTGGATGGTATGATGCAGGAGATCATGTGAAATTCAATCTGCCAATGTCGTATACTTCTTCTATGCTGGGCTGGTCACTATATGAAGATTACGATGCATACGAGGAAAGCGGACAGTTAGAATATGCATTGGCTAATTTGAAGTGGGCAAATGATTATTTTATCAAATGTCATCCGGAGGACGAAGTATATTATTATCAAGTAGGTAATGGAAGCAGTGACCATTCCTGGTGGGGACCTGTGGAGGTCTTGGAATTACAGATGGAGCGTCCGGCCTATTGTGTAACAGCAGATGCACCCGGTTCTGCCGTGACGGCAGAAAGTGCTGCTTCATTGGCGATTTGTAGCATTGTTTTTAAGGATATCGATCCGGCATATAGTGAAGAATGTTTGAGACATGCAGAAAGTCTTTATGCCTTTGCGGATAAATATAAGAGTGATGCAGGATATACAGCGGCGGATGGATTCTATAATTCCTGGAGCGGATACTATGATGAATTAGCCTGGGCAGGGGTATGGCTTTATCTGGCAACCAATGATAAGGAATATCTCACAAAGGCAGAAACCTATTATCCACAGGCAGGGCAGGATTATGATTGGGCTATGTGCTGGGATGATGTACATATAGGGGCAGCAGTAATGTTGGCTCAGATTACAGGAAAAGATGTATATAAGAATGCAGTGGAACAGCATTTGGACTATTGGAGTACCGGCACAAGCAGTGGAGAGAGAATTACCTATACACCACAGGGACTTGCATGGTTAGATAGCTGGGGTTCCCTTCGCTATGCAACGACAACAGCATATATTGCAGCCGTATATAGTGAGTGGGAAGGATGTCCGGCTTCAAAGGCTGACGTATATTTTGATTTTGCTGTATCTCAGGCAAATTATGCTTTAGGGGATACGGGATTTTCATACTTGATTGGATTTGGAGAAGATTATCCCCAGAACCCTCATCATAGAACGGCTCAGGGGTCATACAGTAACAATATGAATGAGCCGGCCGGAGAGAGACATACACTGTATGGTGCATTAGTTGGCGGACCGGATGCCTCAGATGGATATACGGATGAAGTGTCGAATTATACTACAAATGAAGTGGCTTGTGATTATAATGCGGGTTTCACCGGATTGTTAGCAAAACTGTATTCCAGATATCATGGACAGACATTGAAGGACTTTGGTGCGGTAGAACCGGTGGATGAACCGGAGTTATTTGCAGAAGCAGGGATTAATGCACAGGGCGATGATTTTATTGAAGCAAAGGCATATGTATATAATGAAACCGCATGGCCGGCACGTGCACCGGAAAAAGTGGAGCTTCGTTATTATATCGATTTATCCGAGGTGTATGAAGCTGGTGGTACTGCAAATGATATCGAAATAACGACGAATTATATGCAGGATGCAGTTACAGATGGATTAAAGGTGTGGGATGAGGATAATCATATCTATTATTTGTCAATTGTATTTGATGGCAAATCCTTTTACCCGGGCGGGCAGGAACACTATAAGAAAGAAATTCAGGTTCGATTAAAAAGTGGAGTGGGTGTCTGGGATAATAGTAATGATCCATCCTTTGATGGATTGACAACCGGAAGTGTGATACCTGGGATGAAGCTGGCGATGTATGAAGATGATACCCTTATTTATGGAATTGAGCCAAAGCAAGGTACCAATGCCGGTCAAAGTGTGGGTGGAAGTAGCTTGGGAAATAATACTACAAGCGAAAGTAGTGCCGGCTCAATATCAAATAGTTCCGCAAAGATAGGGGATTTATCCGTAAAAGTGGAGTACTCGAATACCCAAGGGACTGGGAATAGTATTTCAGGCTCGTTGTATATTACCAATGAAGGTCAGACAGATATTCCATTAAACGAACTGACAATAAAGTACTTTTTTACCAATGAAGGTGGAGGAACACTGAGTTATTCTTGTTATCATGCCGCAATGCAAGGTGGAAATGGAAGTTATAGTGCTGTAAATGGTGTGCAGGGAACATTTGATGCGTATAAAGCGGATGATGCAGATACGGTATGCGAAATGACTTTTTCGGATAGTCAGAAGTTATCAGCCGGTTCAACATTGACAGTCAATTTCTGCATTAATCATTCGGATTGGTCGAATTTTATATTGTCCAATGATTTTTCTTCTAAAAAGGTAGAAAATATAGTAATATATAATAAGAAGATAATATTTGGAAATGAACCGGCTTCATAAGGTTAGATTCAATAAGAAGCATAAGGAACCATTCGTTGCATCGAATGTGAATGCATTACATATGCGAGGAGGATTTGTATGGAAGAAAAAATAACAGGATTTAAGACGATACTTTATATGTGGAAACGTATCTTTGATTATAAGGGGAAATCCGGTAAGGAAGAGTACATTTTCCCTTTGATTACACATATTATTTTAGGAATCATTGCATTTGCACTGGCGCTGGCTGTGGCAGGGCTGTCTTTGGCTGGTATTGGTGGTGCATTTAAGATTGTTTTAATTGTGTTGGGGGGTGCACTGACGTTTTATCTGTTACTATCCATACTGCCTTGGATTTCATTGACGGTTCGAAGATTGCATGATACGGGCAAAAGTGGCTGGTGGACAGTTCTGCTGTTGGTTGTTGGAATTGGCACAGTAATTATCATTATGCTATGTAGTATCGGAGCAAGTGTAACAGCATTCTTCAACCCGGGCGATAATGAGGAACCGGCCGTCTATGGACCGCCGGAAATATATGAGGAGTATGATCCGAGTTTTAACATTGAGCCGGATGTCTATGGACCGCCGGAAATGTTCGAGGATTACAATCCGAATGACAATGAAGAAGTATGCGTCTATGGACCGCCGGAGATGTTTGAAGAATCCGAAGTGAGCGAAGAAGAGTGATATGGAGAGAATTCGGAATGATTACAAATAATTCGAAGTTAGATAAAAGAACAAAACGCCATCATATGGATCAGTTGGCAGAATATCGAGATATGACCTTACGTCCAAATCCACAATTGCATTCACTGTTCTTGGAATTGACGGTGAATTGTAATGAGCATTGTCGTCACTGCGGAAGCAATTGTGGGGATGTTGCAGAAGAAGGTGCGTTGACAACCCAGGAATACAAGGATATTCTTGATCAAATCAAGGAAGATTTTCCTTTGGATAACCTGCGACTTTGCGTTACCGGCGGTGAACCACTGCTGAGAAAGGATTTCTTTGAAATTATGGCATATGCCAAAGAGCTGGGTTTCGCTTGGGGAATGACAAGCAATGCAACTCTGATTACGCCGGAAATAGCGAAGAAACTTCATGAGACAGGAATGAGGACAATCTCTGTAAGTGTTGACGGACTGCCGGAAACCCATGATTGGTTTCGACAATCACCAGGCAGTTATGAAAAGACAATGGCAGGAATAAAAGCAATGTTGGATGAAGGCGGATTTCAACATGTTCAGATTACAACGGTTGTTCATCATAAGAATATTCATGAATTAGAGGAGATGTATGAGCGATTCTCTAAGGTTGGGGTAAGGTCATGGCGTGTGATAAATATTGAGCCGATTGGGCGTGCAAAGGAGCAACCGGAACTGCTATTATCAAAAGAAGAATTCAAGAGAATGATTGAATTTATTGCAGAATATCGTCAAAAAGGCCCTATGCAGGTTTCCTATGGATGTGCACATTACTTAGGCCCGGAGGTAGAGCGAGAGGTTCGAAAATGGTATTTCCTTTGTAATGCCGGAGTATATACAGCAAGCATTATGTACAATGGAGATATTGGGGCTTGCCTGGATATTGAGCGTCGCCCGGAATTAGTGCAGGGAAACATTAGAAACAATCGTTTTAAGGATGTATGGGAGAATGAATTCCGTATATTCAGAGAAGATTATCGTAAAGCGGGAAAATGCAAGCATTGCAAGGATTATAAGTATTGTGCAGGGGACGCATTTCATACATGGAATTTTGATACGATGCAGCCGAATGTCTGCTTAAAAGGGATATTATGGTAAAGCTGACATTACGAATAGGATAGCATAATTGAGAGGGTACATAAAATGCAGAAGAAAACCGAAAATACAGAGAAATTAAGCGGATTTAAGAAATATTTCCATGATTTGTTCGATATGCGGACGGACATGATGAGTTATGAAGAAATTGACGAGATGATGGAGGAAAATACCGTCATTCATGGTGCAAATATGTGGATTTTAATGTTGGCTGTGTTAATTGCATCCATTGGTCTGAACATGAATTCCACTGCCGTTATTATCGGTGCTATGTTAATTTCTCCATTGATGAGTGGAATTATGACCATGGGGTATTCGTTAGCAGTTCGGGATTTGACCCTGTTAAGAAAGTCTTTGAAGCGCTTTGCTACACAGGTTGGTATCAGTTTGATTGCGGCTACGATTTACTTCCTTATTACGCCTTTGGATGACCCGACGGCAGAAATGATTGCCAGAACCAATCCTACTTTATGGGATGTTATGATTGCCTTATTTGGTGGTATTGCCGGTATGATTGGAAATACCAGACAGAAGAAGGGCAATGTAATTCCGGGTGTGGCAATTGCAACTGCATTAATGCCGCCTCTTTGTACCGCGGGCTATGGTATTGCTTCGTTACAGCCTAGGTTTATCTTTGGTGCGTTTTATCTGTTCCTGATTAATACCATGTTTATTATGTTGTCCTCTGCATTTGTGGCAGCCGCATTAGGGGTGCCTCGTCATAGACACATTCGTCCGGCACAGCAGAAACGGATTAACCGGATGATTATTGCAATCACCATTATTATGATTGTTCCGAGTGTATATATTGGTATGATTACGGTACGGGATTCCGTCATTGAACACAATATTTCCAATTATTTGGAAAATGAGTTTGTATTTCAGGATACCCAGTTGGTACAGAGCAGTACAGATAGTAAGAATAAGGTGATTTCGGTTTCTTTAATTGGTGTGCCGATACCGGATGAAACCATTGATACTTTGGAAGGAGAACTGGAACGTTATAATCTGGAGGGTTACTCCTTACGGGTGACTCAGAATATGGTATTGGAAGATGGTGAGGTAGAGGATACAGATAAAATCACCATTGCGATTCAGGAGAATACCATTTCAGATTTGCAAAAGCAGTTAGAGGAAAGCCAACAGCAGTTGACGGATATGCAAACGCAGGTAGAAGCTTATGAGAAGCAGATGGAATCTGAAATTGACTGCTCTGAAATTTCCAAGAAAGCCTTGAAAATATTTACCGGTGTTGACGCCTGTAGCTGTGGTATTATGACAGATACGGAAGGGGAATATATTCTGTTTGTGGCAGAGACGGTAGAACCGTTATCGGCAGACGAAAAAGAAGCATTGACCAACTGGCTGAAGACGGAAACCGGTTTTAGTCGGGTAGAATTATTGGAGAGAGAAAAAGCACCGGATGGAACAGAAGCACCGGAAGAATAGATGGCAGAATAGGAGAAGAACCATGAGTGTATTTAATGTAGAATTGAAAAAGGTTGTCGATGACAGCTATGAAATTGAAGTTGGATTTGAATTGGAGCATAAATTAATCGAGGATATTCAGAATGGTTTGGTTGGCAAGCTTCATAAGTTTGCAGTGATTACAGACAGTATTGTAAAAGATTTGTATGGCAGCCGGATTCATAATCTGTTGTTAGAAGCCGGGTATCAGTCGGATTTATTTGTCTTTGAGGCAGGAGAAACCAGTAAAACCAGAAAGACAAAGGAAGAAATCGAAGATGCCATGCTAGCAAAGGGCTATCGGAGAGATTGTTGTATTATAGCCGTTGGCGGCGGTGTGGTTACAGATTTGGCAGGTTTTATGGCAGGAACCTATGGTAGAGGAATCCCATTTATCAACTATGCTACAACACTGTTGGCGGCAGCAGATGCTTCTGTGGGTGGAAAAACAGCAGTTGATACCCCTTTGGCAACGAATCTCATTGGTTTGTTTAATCAGCCGGAAAAGGTCTATCTGGATATTGCTACATGGAAAACGCTGCCGAGACGACAGGTGGCAAGTGGTATGGCAGAGACAATTAAGCATGCCATGCTGGCAGACCGGGAATTCTTCCGGTACTTAGATGCACATATGGAAGAAATTATGGCAATTGAAAAAGAGGCCTGTGAACACATAGCACAGGTGAACTGTAAGGTTAAATATCAGGTTGTTATGAAGGATGAACGGGAAAGTGGACTCCGGGAAATTCTGAATTTGGGACATACGGTTGGACGTGCCATTGAGACTGTGAGCGATTACCGTTTATTACATGGAGAAGCGGTGTCCATTGGTCTGGTGGCAGAAGCCAATCTGGCATTGAAATTGGGATATATAACGGAAGAAGAACGGGATGCAGTAGCAGCATTGTT
>CAMEWU010000116.1 GCA_945946715.1 uncultured Clostridium sp.
TGCATTCTTGAAAGCACTTAAGAGAATAATAAAGAACCGGATAATTATCTAATATCATAAATTGCTTCTGAATATTACTATTCATTCTTTTCCCCTGTCCGGCTGCTAATACTATGGCTGTCACAGATTCTTTCATAATTTCACCCACTTTGTAATCAAATTCAACGTTCCCCCAATTTTAAATTAGGTACTGCATTTAAATCCAATCCATGCCGCACGCCTTTTTGAAATTCATAATAAGCAGCAGCACCAATCATTGCTGCATTATCTGTACATAAAATCGGAGATGGATGATAAAATGTAATATCATTTGCTTCACACATTTCTTTCATAGATTGACGCAATGCAGAATTCGATGCGACACCTCCGGCAATCGCAAGTTTCTTCATACCGGTTGCCTCCATTGCCATCCTTGCATGTTCGGTCAGTACATCCACTACTGCTTGTTGGAAAGAAGCTGCTACATCTGCTTGAACATAGCTCTCTCCCTTCATTTCACACTGATTCAAGTAATTTAAAACTGCAGATTTTAATCCGCTAAAACTAAAATCATAAGGATGATCTGCCACATTAGCCCTTGGGAACACAATTGCCTGTGGATTTCCCTGTTTCGATACTTTATCAATTTTAGGTCCGCCAGGATATCCAAGTCCAATTGCACGTGCCACCTTATCAAAAGCTTCTCCGGCAGCATCATCTCTTGTCCGCCCCAAAACTTCATATTCTCCATAATCTGTTACTTTTACCAAATGAGAATGTCCCCCTGATACAACCAAACAGATATATGGTGGTTCCAGTTCCTTATTTTCAATATAATTTGCAGAAATATGTCCTTCTATGTGATGTACTCCTATTAGTGGCAGTTTCTTAGCATAACTGATTGCCTTTGCCTCAGCTACACCTACCAACAAAGCGCCAACCAGTCCCGGCCCATATGTGACTGCAACTGCATCTAAATCATCCAACGTCACTCCCGCAGTATCCAGTGCCTCCTGAATTACATAATTAATATTTTCTACATGTTTCCGAGATGCTATTTCCGGTACTACACCACCATATACCGTGTGCAAATCAATTTGCGATGAAATAATATTTGAACGTACATCCCGCCCATTTACAACAACTGCTGCTGCAGTCTCATCACAAGACGATTCTATTGCCAGTATCTTTATTTCCTCATTCATGTCATTCACCTTTATCATTTTGTTCTGTTGTAATTTCCGGTTCCAATCCTTGCCAGCCTAAGATTTTCCACTGATCCTCTTCTTTTACTAACAAATATTCTTCTTGTAACTTATTGGTGACTGTACCTTCCTTTATATTACACGTCACAAGAACCATGGCATATTCCACATCATCTATTTTACTATACTGAATATGGTCTTCTGTATCAACAGTATAACTGATATATATCTTACCGGCTGCCCGGAATTCTTCCACTTCTTTTATTAAAGCCGAAAACTGCTGAGATTCCAAATTTCCCTGCAACAGTTCTTCTGAATAAAGTTGTCTCACTTGTTCATTTAATACCTGATACTCCTCTTCATCTAGTTCTTCATTATATATACACTTAAAGTAACGGCAATGCATTTTAACCACGTCACGAACTGTTTTGGGATATTGTGTATCCAAATTATACTGCTTTAAGATTTCCAGCTCCGTCATGTTTTCTTCTGCTTGTTGGTTACTGTTTTTAGATTGATTTGTTAAACGAAGATAAACTGCCAACACCAACAATGCTCCTAACACCAAAATAACAATAAAACGAATCGTCTGATTCCTTTTAGATTCTTCTATAGTTTTTGTCTTTCTTTCTTTTGGCATAATCTTCACCCCTTTATGCTTACTCATCAAATTTCAATTCACATATTTGTCCATCCCTGCTAATCACTGTATTAGAGAAAATTTTCCTCACTTTTGAAGCAAACTGTTCCGGATAAACAAGAGATGGACTGTAATGAGTTAACCAGAGTTCCTGTACCTGTGCCTGTCTGGCCAGTTCAGCAGCTTCATACATAGTCATATGCTTATACTCTCTGGCTTTACTCTCTTTTCCATCTTCTCCATACATACCTTCACAGATAAATAAATCGGAAGATTCTGCATTGGCAACAATTGTTTCTGTTGGTCTGGTATCTGTACAATACGTAATTTTCAAGCCTTTCCGTTCTGGTCCCAACACCATATTTTGATAATACATTTTTCCGTTGTACTCATAAAATTCCTGCTTCTGCAGAACACTCCAGCATGGCATTGGCACTTGATTCTGTTTTGCCTTTTCTATATCAAATTTTCCTGCACGATTCAGTTCGATACTATAACCATAGCAAGTCACATTATGGTTTACTCGAAATGCATGTATATTTAATCCATGGACAGAAATCGTTTCTTCTGCTTCCTGAAGCTCATGGAATTCAATGGGAAATGGCAATTCCGGTGCGATAGTTCTCAGTGCTGTCACTACTTTTTCCAGACGTTTCGGTCCAATCAATAACAAGGGTTCCGTTCGTTCTGCATTCCCAAGTGTTAACAGCAAACCCGGAAGTCCACTTATATGATCTGCATGAAAATGCGTAAAGCAGATAACATCAATGGGTTTAAAACTCCAACCACATTTTTTAACTGCTATCTGCGTTCCTTCTCCACAATCAATCAGTATACTGGTTCCATTATAGCGTACCATCAGGGAAGTAAGGGCACGCTGTGGCAATGGCATCATCCCACCCGTTCCCAACAAACATACATCTATCATCTTATTTCCTCACTTCTTTTATACTGTTCTTATTGTAGCAATATTCTATTGATAAATCAATCTATTCTATGTCTCTACCATTTCATTCAGAAAGGACTTCACACTACTTCCTCAACCTTCTGCTTACGGATAGGTATTTCAAATTTCTCTATCATGGCATCATAGCATGGCTCACATAAATAGAATGTGTGTAATTCCCGATCCTTATTTGAAAAATATCCCCACTCTTTTTCTACTTTTAAACAATCTTCTTTTCTATTTCCCTCTTGCATCTCAATTAATTTTCCACATTTATTGCATCGTATTTCTATTTTCATAATTTCTGACCTTTCTTCCTCTATCGTAGCTTTAAATCCCAAATTAATAAACGATTACAGTTCCTTTTGAAACACACTTCATAACTATTATAAAATATGCCACATTTCGCGTATAGTGGTAATATATGTCAGCTTCTTTTTAAATCACATTGCATCACAAGTCCATCCTCCAGAGGCTGTGAATAATACTTTTTCCGAACGGCTATCTGCGAAAAACCACAGGACTCATATAATTGAATTGCTATTTGGTTACTCTCACGGACTTCCAGCAGCATCTGATAGCAACCTCTTTGCTTTGCTTCATCCATCAAAGCATTTAACAGCATTCTTCCAATTCCTTGCTGCCTATATGCAGGATGCACACCTATATTCATTACATCTGCCGTCTCAATGGTCACCAAGATTCCGGCAAAACCACATACTTCTCCTTGATTTTCTGCTACGAAATAGCAATTTGCCGGATATTGAAATAATTCTTCAAACATCGAATAACTCCACGCGTCGGTAAAACACTGCTGGTCTATCTCATGTACTGCTTTACAGTCTTCCATTAACATTGAACGAATTCTCACCATTATGTTCTCCTATTTTCCGTTTCGTTCTGCACGTTCTCGCTCTGCTTGGGATAACCGAAGATAATCCGGTCGATGTCCTGCTGCCGTTTCTAACTTCCCCTGTTTTGCCAGTTCCATAGCACATACTCCTAATGCCCCTGCACTTTGACCATTCATATGAGGTGGTGCAAATAAATGGGAAACCTTCAGTTTTTCATCAATGTATGCTTGATGAACCGGAACCCCGTCTCCTAAAAAAACCACCGTTTTGCCATCTTTTTCAGCAGCTAATTCTTGTATCTTTCCTAATAATTCCTCAATGCTTATGGCACATTGTTCCTGTAATGTTATAAATTCATTTTCACAAAAGGTATAAAGTCCCGTATAAACCTGATTTCTTCTGGCATCCATAAGGGGACAAATCCATTGCGAATACCCTTGATACTGATATGCCATGCCAACAGTTGTTGGTACTGAAATAATAGGCTTATCCAATGCCAAACCCAACCCTTTAGCTGTTGCAGAACCAATCCGCAAACCAGTGAAAGAACCAGGTCCTCCGGCAACAGCAATCGCATCGATTGTATTCAAATCTGTCTCAGTCATTTTTACAATTTCATCAATCATAGGTAATAAAGTCTGAGAATGAGTTTTTTTATAATTAATTGTATATTCAGCCCGCATAATTCCATCTTCAACAATAGCTGCTGATGCCACTAATCCAGAGCTGTCCATAGCCAATATCTTCATTTTGTTTCCTCCACATAGGTTTATAGCCCACCAACTTCAATTATAGAAATCTTACGATAATCAAATCCCTTTTCTAAATCTTTTTCTATCCGGATTTCAGTATAGTGAGGCGGAAGACTGCCTGGTATCAAATCTGCCCACTCAATCAACGAAACGCCTTCTCCATCTATCATTTCATCAAAACCGATTTCCAACAGTTCATCTTCATCGCTAATCCGGTATACATCAAAATGATAAAAGGGCAAACGCCCCTCATCATAAACCTGTACGATCGTAAACGTAGGACTGTTAATCATATCCCGAATTCCAATACCGGCACCAAATCCTTGAGAAAACACTGTTTTACCTACACCTAAATCTCCAATCAGACAATATGCATCTCCAGCCTTTGCCTGTTGTGCAATTTCATATCCAATTTGATAAGTATCTTCTGACTTAAAACTTTCTTTTATCATGTTTCTTTCTCCAGATATGCAGGTATTTTCTTTATCCCTGCCTGATGACAGCCTGTAGCAATTATCTCTTCTACTTCTTTCCTCTTATCACCCAATTCCCGAAGGGAAAGAATAGAACCAGCATTACGTGAAGTGTAAATCACCAATATGGATGGGGTTTTTCGAATTTCTAACACCTGCTTCCATGTAACAAACTGCTCGCTTTCTCCCTGGGCCACTTTCATTCCACTTTCGCTGAAGGTATATACCAACGGTTGCTTATAAATCGGTGATAATTTCACCTGCTGTGCGGCTTTTATCAGCAGTATAATCGGATTCACAACCGTAAATAATAATCCTATGATAAGAAGGATTACCTGTCTGGTAGTATCCTGTGTACCATCAAAAGACATAGCAAATGCTACTAATGCAGCTACACTGATACAAACACCAAAAATTCCACGAAATGAGCGATGGAGGTGTTGAAAAAGAAAGGAATACATATAACTAACTTTCATTTGAACGGAAACTGTTACCTGATGTTCCAATTCCTGATTACATTCATTTTCATTCATTAACATCTTCTCCTTTTGCGTTTTACTCCTATCTGTGTCAAGTATGATTCCTCTTCCCTCAATACAGCTTACAATTTCATTGTAAGCTGTATTCGCTTCTTTTGCAAATCAACTCCTAGTATTTTGACCTCTACGATATCTCCAACGCTAACAACCTCTAATGGATGCTTAATGTATTTATCACACATTTGAGAAATATGCACCAGACCATCCTGATGAACGCCAATATCTACAAAAGCTCCAAAATCAATAACATTTCTTACAGTTCCTTTTAATATCATACCCTCTTTTAAATCTGACATTTCCATAACATCAGAACGGAGGATCGGCTTTGGCATCTCATCTCTAGGATCTCTTGCCGGTTTTTCCAATTCTTTAATAATATCCTTTAAGGTCATTTCCCCAATATCTAAATCTTTTGATAAGCCCTTAGTATCCTTTGCGGCCAGTGATAATCCAATCAGCCCACCAGATGCAATATCAGCCAGCTTATATCCAAGCTTTGTCAACAATTTAGTTGCTGCCTCATAGGATTCCGGATGTACACTGGTGCCATCCAATGGGTTCTCACCACCTGAAATACGCATGAATCCAGCACACTGTTCATAGGCTTTCGGTCCTAGCTTTGCTACCTTTAACAGTTCTTTTCGATTCTGAAACACTCCATGTTCTTCTCTGTATGCCACAATATTCTTTGCTAACGCTTTAGAAATTCCAGAAACATATTCCAGCAACGATACAGATGCCGTATTCAAATCCACACCAACCCGATTGACACAATCTTCCACCACTGTTGACAGTGCATCTCCTAACTTCTTTTGATTCATATCATGCTGATACTGACCGACGCCAATGGATTTCGGATCAATTTTTACCAGTTCTGCTAATGGGTCCTGAATTCTTCTGGCAATGGATGCAGCACTTCTCTGTCCCACATCAAAATTCGGAAATTCTTCTGTCGCCAACTTACTGGCCGAATATACAGAAGCTCCGGCTTCATTTACAATCACATACTGAACCGGTTCCTTTATTTCTTTTAGCATATCTACAATTACCTGCTCTGATTCTCTGGATGCGGTTCCGTTTCCCAGAGAAATCAGGGTAATTCCATACTTTTTAATCAGTTTATAAACTTCTGCCTTTGCCTCTTCAACCTTATTCTGGGGTGCGGTAGGATAAATCACCTTAGTATCCAACACTTTTCCCGTTGCATCAACGACTGCCAGCTTACAACCGGTTCGAAATGCAGGATCCCAGCCAAGAACTACCTGTCCTGCTACCGGCGGTTGCATCAGTAATTGATTTAAATTCTGTCCAAATACTTCTATTGCACCATCTTCTGCATGCTCTGTCATTTCATTCCGAATATCCCGTTCAATCGAATCCGCAATCAACCGATGATAACTGTCCTCACAAACAGATTGTAAGACAGGTGCAGTATTAGTATTTTCATTAACAATCACTTGTTTTTCCAGATATTTTAATATCTTTTCTTCTGGTGCCACAATCTTAACCGTTAATATCTTTTCCTTTTCACCACGATTCACTGCCAGAACCCGGTATCCTGCCATCTTAGCCACAGACTCCTGAAACTCATAATACATTTCATATACGGATTCCACTTCCTTATCCTTTGCCGTGGATGTTAGAATTCCTTCTTTCCATGTAATATCACGAATCCAGGTACGATACTGGGCATTATCTGATATACTTTCTGCCAAAATATCCATTGCCCCCTGAATAGCTTCTTCTACTGTAAGAACACCTTTTTCTTCATCTACATATGGTTCTGCCTCTGTCTGTAATGACTGCTTCGTCATCTGTAAGTATATAATATTCGCAAGTCCTTCCAAGCCTTTTTCTTTGGCTATTGTCGCTCTGGTTCTACGCTTTTGCTTATATGGCCGGTATAAATCTTCTACCGCCACCATCGTCATAGCTTCTTCTATCTCTTTTTTCAGCTCCGGTGTTAGCTTTTCCTGTTCTTCAATACTTTTTAAAACTGCCACCTTACGTTCCTCTAAATTT
>CAMEWU010000117.1 GCA_945946715.1 uncultured Clostridium sp.
GAATATCGCAGATTTGTAGCACCTTGTGAGTTGGAAAGGGTTCAGACGGATTATTTATTGGAACTGCTTCATAAAAATGCAGATACAGTGTATGGGAAGAAATATAGATTTGCAGACATAAAAAGCTATGAAGAATTCGTTGAAAATGTGCCCTTAACTACATATGAGGATTATGAAGCTTACATAGAAGCAATTGGACAAGGGAAGAAAGGGGTTCTTACCAAAGAACCGGTATTGCTACTGGAATTAACCAGTGGTTCCTCCGGTGGCAAGAAGTTTATCCCTTATACTAAGTCCTTAAAGCAGGAATTTCAAAAGGGAATTAAGCCTTGGCTTTATAATATTTATGATCAGGTGGAAGGTGTGTGTCAGGGAAAGAGTTATTGGTCCATTACTCCGGTAACGGCAGGAAAGAGCTATACGGAAGCCGGAATTCCCATTGGGTTTGAGGAGGATGCAGAGTATTTTGGAGGAATTGAACAGGGGATTATGAAGCAGTTATTTGCAGTCAGCTCCAAGGTGAAATTCGCATCGGATATGGAAGCATTTTATATGCAGACATCCTTAGAGCTTTTACAATGTAAGGAACTGACTTTGATTTCTGTTTGGAACCCTACCTTTTTAACGATTCTCTGTGATTTTATGAGAGAGCATGTAGAGGAGCTTTTGCAACAGGTGCCGGAGCTTGGGAGAAGGAAGACTTCCCACCATGGCAAAGAACCGGAAGATGTCCAAGTGGCAGAGGCCATTCGCACAAATCAATGGGAGCAGGTATTTCCACAGTTAAAAATCATCAGTTGTTGGGCAGATGGAAGTGCTGCGGATTCGGTGAAACAGATTCGGGAATATTTTCCCAATACTTACATTCAGCCAAAGGGCTTGTTGGCAACAGAGTGCTTTGTATCCTTTCCAATGGTTGGTGAAGAAGGAAGCAGATTGAGTCTGTACTCTCATTTCTTTGAGTTTCGAAGTGTAGAGGATGACTGCATTTATATGGCACACCAGTTGAAAAAGGGAATTTATGAAGTGATTGTTACAACCGGTGGTGGTTTTTATCGATATTGTATCGGTGACATGATAGAGGTATTAGAGGCATACGAAGAGGCACCACCAAGAATACGTTTTTTGAGACGGAAGGGTATCACCTGTGACTTATATGGAGAGAAGCTGACAGAAGAATTTGTAAGAAATGTGTGCATGAAGCTTGGCTTACAGGAAGGGTTCTGTCTGCTGGCACCGGAAGGGAACCGGTATTGTCTGTATACCCAGAAGATTGGTGTTTCCGAACAGGCATTGGATGAAGCATTATGTGAAAATTATCATTATGACTATTGCAGGAAGCTGGGACAGCTAAGGCCGGTGATGGTGCAGTTGGTGACCGGGAATCCGGGACAGGATTATCTGAAACGACTGACCACAGAGGGAATGCGGCTGGGAGATATTAAACCGGCATATTTAAGCGGGAAAAGCGGATGGGGCGAATGGTTCCATCTTGCAGAACCTAAGGAAATTAATAGGGAAAGGACAGATACAGATGATTAAGATTGCATTACTGGCACCGGCAGGAGCCATGCACCGGTATTCGGGAAGTTTTGGAAAATCCTTACATTATGCACCACTTACATTGACGACGCTTGCGGCATTGGTGCCGGAAGACGTAGAAGCAGATGTGGTGATTTATGATGAAACAGCAGGGAAGATTCCCTTAGATATAGATGCAGAGTTAATCGGCATTACCTGTATAACCGGAACGGCACCCCGGTGCTATGCTTACGCAGATTATTTTCGCAAAAAGGGAAAAACGGTTTTTATGGGTGGCGTTCATCCAAGCTTTATGCCGGAAGAAGCAGGACAGCATGCAGATGTTGTCTTTACCGGATTTTCTGAACAGACCTTTCCTCAGTTTATTCATGATTATGTGAATGGTAATTATCAGAAGCTTTATCGCCAGAATTGTGATTTTACCATTGAGGGAAAGCCTATACCAAGACGGGAGCTATTGAATAAAAAGCGGTATATCACCACGAAGACCGTAGAAGCGATTCGGGGCTGTTCCCTGCCATGTAGTTTTTGTGCTTATCCGGCAGCCTTTGGACGGACTGTATACAAGCGTCCGGTAAAAGAGGTTGTGGCAGAAATTGAGGCCCTGCATACTAAGCATGTGCTGTTTCCGGATGTAAATCTGATTACAGACCGGAAGTATGCCATTGAATTATTTACCGCATTAATTCCACTGAACATTATCTGGCTGGGATTGGCAACCTCCTCTGTGGGGATTGATGATGAACTGATGACCGTATTCCGAAAAAGCGGATGTAAGGGCTTACTGATTGGATTTGAGTCCATCACCCAGGAGTCTCAGAAGTATATTAATAAGGGCGTAAACCGGGTAGACGGTTACATAGAATTAATGAAGAAGCTTCATGACAATGGAATACTGGTACAGGGGTGCTTTGCATTTGGCGGCGACGAAGAGGACGAAAGTGTATTTGACCGAACTGTGGAAACGGTAATTAAAGCAAAAATTGATTTGCCCCGGTATTCTATTCTGACTCCCTTTCCTAAGACACAGTATTACAATCAATTGGAACAGGAGGGCAGAATTACAGAGCGGAATTGGGCAATGTATGATGTAGAGCACTGCGTGTTCCAACCGAAGAAAATGACCAAGGAGCAGTTGGAGGCAGGAACGGAACGGGCATGGCGGGATACTTATTCCACATCAGCCATTCTAAAACGTCTGGCACCATTTAATCACAGCCCGTGGCTGGCACTGCCGGTAAATATGGGATATAAGGGCTATGCAGACAAGTGGCATAAATTTACCAGAGAAGTTATGTGTGATAACTCGGATATACCGGTACTTTAGGAAGGGATGAAAACGAACATGAAGATAACTTATATACTTCCTGCCATTGGGAAGAAACCGGGGAAAAAGTATATTGGAACGTGGAAAATGGAACCTCTGACCATAGCAGTATTAAAAGCATTGACTCCAAGAGAAATCGAAACGGAATTCTTTGATGACCGGATTGAGTTAATTGATTATGAGACGCAGACAGATGTGGTATGCATTACAGTAGAAACCTATACGGCAAAGCGAAGTTACGGAATTGCAAAGCGGTTTCGGGAGCGTGGAATTCCTGTGGTTCTGGGAGGGTATCATGTTACTCTTTGCCCGGAAGAAGCACTGGAATATTGTGACAGTGTGATTGTGGGAAATGGGGAAACCGTCTGGAAAGAAATGCTGGATGATGCGCAGCAGGGAAGACTGAAGCCTGTGTATCAGGGTGGTGTAGGAGAGTATGATGTGACACCGGACAAGAGTATTTTTGAGGGTAAGAAATACCTGCCCGTATCTTTGGTGGAAACGGGACGGGGATGTTGTCATTCCTGTGAGTTTTGTTCTATTTCAAAGTTTTACTGCAGTCGGTATTATTGTCGTGACCATAAGCTGATTGCAGAGGACATTCGGCGTTCGGAGCATAAGTATACGTTTTTAGTAGATGATAATTTGGTTGCCAATCGGGAAAATGCTATGGGTATTTTTCGGGAGATTGAACCATTTAAGATAAAATGGGCAGGGCAGGGAACCTTATCCATGGCACGAGATGAGGAATTGCTAAAAGCCATGAAGAAAAGTGGTTGTGAAATTATTTTAATAGGATTCGAGAGCTTGAACAAAGAGAATCTAAAGCAGATGAATAAGTCTTTTAACTATGCACTGGGAGAACGGGATGAGCTGGTGAAGCGGATTCATGACGCAGGAATCGGAATCTATGCCACCTTTGTATTTGGATATGATAATGATGATGAACGGACGGTGGAGGAAGCAGTTGAATTTGCAAAAAAGCACAATTTTTATACCGCTGCATTTAATCATTTGCTCCCTTTTCCCAATACACCTCTGTATCATCGCCTAAAGCAGGATGACCGGTTACTTTATGACAAATGGTGGCTGCAGGAGGACTATAACTATGGAGAACTTGCATTTCGACCAAAGCAATTGTCACCGGAGAAATTAAGCCGGCTTTGTCATGATGCCAGAAAGGAATTTGCATCACCAAAGACCGTACTAAGCAGAGGATTTGCTTCTCTTGGAAGAACCAGTCCGTTGCTTTGGGGATTGTTCTGGGGTATGAATCTGCGGCTGGGAGAAGAAGTAGATCAGAAGATGAATGTACCGATAGGAGAGAATCTGGATGAACTTCCAAAATAATAAATACACGCTGGAATTTGCGACAAGTGAAGATAACGCCGGGATTCGGGAGATATTTGAAGCCGGGGAATTTCATGGTGGAATCAGTGTCAGATATCTTCGTAATCCGCTGCCCCTTGCTTCCTTTGAAGCAGATGGGGATGCCAGAATTATGGTGATTCGTGATAACGAATGCCGGAAAATTATTGCAGTTGGAGGGGCGGTACTTCGCAAGGAATATGTGAATGGAAAAGAAGAAACCTGTGGCTACCTTACCGGTTTAAAGATTCATCCGGATTATCAGAAAAAGACTACATTTATTGCCAAGTCCTATCAGTTTTTATATGAACATATTCAAGGCTGTTACTGCTATTATACAACCATTCTGGACGAAAATGAGCCGGCAATCCGGCTTCTGGAAAAGAAGCATAAGAATATGCCTGTCTATCATTATCTGGGACATTATACCACTTATTGCTTTCATAATGGAAAGCATATTCTGGAGTTGGAACAGGATTGCAGGGAAGGATTTGAAGACCTGATGAAAACATATTTTTCTAACCACAGTCTGACACCGGTAGATTATCAGTGTGCCGGGTTTGGGGATACTCATTTTTACTGTGTCCGGGAAAAGGGAGAAATCATTGCCTGTTGTTTTGTAGGTAATCAGCAGGCACATAAGCAGTATCATATGTGTTCCTATAGTGGAATCTATAAGTTGTTGTCTGGTCTGCCAACACAGTGGCTTGGTTATCCCGCATTTCCAAAGCCGGACAGTGCTATAGATTTCGGAGTTGTCTCGTATCTGTATGTAAAGAATCATCAGAAAAAGCTGTGTTTGGATTTCTTGCGGTCAGTGGCAGCAGAGGCTGGATTTGAATTACTGCTTTGGGGCGGTTTTGAGAATCATCCTCTGTGTAAAGCAATGGATTCTATGAAAGCCATTCATTATGGCAGCAGGCTGTATTCTGTTGTCTGGGACGAGGAGCCAGACATAGATGGAATCATCGGAATGGAGGCAGCCTTGCTATAGAAAGTCAAAATCCACCTATTATCATGTCATGGAATACCCTATCCGATGGCTGGTTCATTTGTTATAATCGGAACAAATAGAAAAGAATAAAGACTATTGATGAAGCTTTCCAATTGGAGTGTGATGGAAAGTGAAAAATAAAGTATCATAAAAGTCAACGAGATAAGAGAAAGGAGATACTAGGTATGGGATTTAGCAAAGATTTTATGTGGGGTGCTGCTTCTGCAGCCTATCAGGTAGAGGGAGCATGGAATGAAGACGGAAAAGGTCTAAGCATCTGGGATGTTTGCGGACGGGATAGGAATGTGATTCAATATAATGAAACAGGTGATGTGGCTTGTGACCATTATCATAGATATAAAGAAGATGTTGCAATCATGAAGGAAATGGGATTGAAATACTATCGGTTTTCTATTAGTTGGGCAAGAGTGATTCCGAATGGTGTTGGAACTGTGAATGAAAAGGGCTTGCAGTTTTATTCTGATTTAGTAGATGAATTGAAGAAAAATAATATTGAACCGTTGGTTTCTTTGTTTCACTGGGACTATCCATATGCGTTATATCAGAAAGGTGGCTGGATGAATCCGGAGTCTTCGGATTGGTTTTTAGAGTACACAAAGGTGGTAGTAGATGCATTGTCTGACCGGGTATCTTATTGGATTACTATGAATGAGCCACAGTGTTTTATTGGCTGTGGATATGAGATTGGTTCTCATGCACCATTTCTTCGGACAAATCGCAAGGATTTGATTACCATGACGCATAATGTATTACTGGCACACGGAAAGGCAGTAAAGTACATTCGTGAAAATGCAAAGACAAAGGCAGAGATTTCTTTTGCACCGATTGCACCGGCATATATTCCGGAAAATGATTCAAAGGAAGCGATAGAAGCAGCCAGAGCAAAAACGTTTGGTATGCGTGATATTGGATTCACATTTAGTTTGAACTGGTGGAGCGATCCGGTTATTTTGGGCAAGTACCCGGAAGAGGCATACGAGCTGTTTGGAGATGATATGCCGGTATATAGCGAAGAAGATATGAAGCTGATTAGCCAGCCATTGGATTTCTATGGCATGAATGTATATTATTCTGAGGCTGACCGTGTGTCAGCCGGATATCCGGAAAATATGTGGCAGGGACGAGGAATGACCGGCATGGGCTGGGTGGTTTCTCCGGAGGTTATGTACTGGTCATCGAAATTCATATATGAGCGTTATGGTCTGCCAATCATGATTACAGAAAACGGTATGGCTGGTATGGACTGGATTCATATGGATGGCAAGGTGCATGATACTTATCGAATTGATTTCCTGCATCGCTATCTGTTAGAATATCGTCGGGCAGCGGAGGAAGGAATTCCTTTGAAAGGCTATATGCATTGGTCAACCATGGATAACTTTGAATGGGCATTGGGATATAACAAGCGGTTTGGTCTGGTATATGTGGATTATGCTACCCAGGAAAGAACCATTAAGGATTCCGGTTACTGGTATAAAGAAGTGATAGAGACCAACGGCGAAAACTTGTAGGATTCAAAAGAGACTTTCGGAAGAATGGAAAATGTCAAGTTGGAAGAATTTAAAAAAGTAGTGCAATTTAAAAACAGGTGTGATATAATGCAAGAGTTGTCAGTCGTGTGCTGACAACTCTTATTACGGCGTGTGGCTCAGCTTGGTAGAGCGCTACGTTCGGGACGTAGAGGTCGCAGGTTCGAATCCTGTCACGCCGATACAGGAAAAAACAGCCTTAATCCTTGTAAAATCAAGGGTTGGGGCTGTTTTGCCGTTAGTGGTTTCTTTTGGTTGCGGGTGGGCAATCTTTATTTTTGCATAGATTTTATTTTTTTCCAATTAGCTGGGAATCCCATTTCCAACAAAATTTCGTCTATATTTAAGACGTGCAATTCGGGTGTAATCTTATTGATGGCTTCATCAATTTCTACAATCATTTGCTTGAATTCTCGAGAAGGCAATAGTAATTTCAAAGCAATAACAGCAGCAAATAAATCTCTCTTTCCATTTACGTATTCTCCATTTTTAGGTATTTGGAGATTAGCATGGTATTTAGTATCAATCATAACATCATGTGAGCGAAAACAGTATAGTCTGTTATTATGGGCACAGCAATTACGGATGGCAGTCAAATATTTCAAAAGTGTTTAAAG
>CAMEWU010000118.1 GCA_945946715.1 uncultured Clostridium sp.
CTACGCCTGCCCAGATGAAGATGTTTTTAACCAGAATCGGATTTGGTTCCAAAGCAATTATCACCGGTGATTTATCCCAGAAGGACTTGGCACCCAATGTGAAGTCTGGTCTGGATGAGGCGTTGAAAGTATTAGGAAGTATTGATGAAATCGGTGTCTGCCGGTTAACCAGCCAAGATGTGGTTCGACATCCTTTAGTGCAAAAGATAGTAAGTGCGTATGACGCCTACGAAGAAGCCCGTCGCCATCATGGCGGCCGACAGTCGGATTCTGACAAAGATGGTTCCGGCGAACGAAAAAATAAAAGGAAATAATGGGAAAAGGGTTGTCATAATATATTTTGTTGTTTATAATAATATGAGGTACAAGATATAGGGTTAGGAGGCACTATGACAGTAAATATTGAAAATGAGTATTTGTGTGAGATATCTATCGCGTACAAAACAATTATTCATGAAATTGTAGAGACGGCGCTTCAATATGTTGGATGTCCCTATGATGTTGAGGTAAATGTCCTGCTGACAGATAATGACAGCATTCAGGAAATTAATCGGGAGAATCGAGGAATTGACCGTCCTACAGATGTATTATCTTTTCCAATGATAGATTTTCAGGTACCGGAGGAGTTTTCATTGGTAGAAGCACATCCGGAGGATTATTTTAACAGTGATACCGGTGAGCTGATGCTTGGAGATATTGTGATTTCTATGGACAAGGTATATGAACAGGCAAGAGAATTCGGACATAGTCCGGAACGGGAATTAGCATTTCTGGTTGCTCACAGTATGCTTCACCTAAGTGGTTATGATCATGAAGAAGAGGCAGAGCGATTGCTAATGGAGGATAAACAGGAAGAAATATTACAACAAAAAGGTTATACAAGAGACTAAAAACGAGGTGTAAAGAATGAGAAAGTTTAAGGCAAAAGCAGTAGCAGCAAGTATGTGTATTATGTTAGGAGTATCTGTTGCAGTTACAGGTTGCGGAACAGAAGATCAGGGGTCAGAAATGAATGTTCCAAGTTCAGAATCTATGGATTCTGCATCTGATATTGAATTGGTGAATACAGAAGGAAAAGTACAGAGTGACTTGACCGGTGAATGGGTAGATCCTGAAGTAAACAATACACGACCGATAGCTGTAATGATTAATAATATTGGTGAAGCGATGCCTCAGTCCGGCATTGGAGAGGCTGACGTCATTTATGAGATGGTGGTTGAGGGTGGTATTACCCGGTTGATGGCAGTATTCTCTGATTACGATGGTCTGGAAAAGATAGGACCTGTACGGAGTGCCAGACAGTATTATGTACGTACTGCAGAGCAGATGGACGCAGTTTTTTGTCATGTAGGTGGTTCAACTTTAGGATATAATGAAATTGATAGTACTGGAATTGATCATCTGGATGGATTGAGTGGAGCCGGCAATTATTTCATTTATCGGGATAATTCCAGAGTAGCACCACATAATGCCTATGCTTCGGCAGATGGAATCAAGGAAGCCATTGAATATTTGGATATTGATATGACTCACAGCAGTGAATATGAGCCAATGTTTTCTTTTAATTCTAAAAATAAGGATTTGGAAAATGGCAGTCCGGCCACAAAGATTACCACAGCCTATAACAGTTCCAGAAAGCCTTGGTTTGAATATAATGCAGAAGATAAGCTGTATTACCGGTTCCAATATGGAGAAGAACAGATTGATGATCAGACCGGTGAACAGTTACGTTTCCAGAATGTTTTGGTACTGTTTGCAGAAACCTATTCCCCAGACGGATATTTGATGGAAGTTTGCAATGAGGATTCCGGAGATGGGTATTATGCTACAAATGGGCAGTATGTATCTATAACATGGAAATATGAGAATGGTACCATCCATTATTATTTAGAATCCGGTGATGAATTAAAGATGAATCCGGGAAAAACCTGGGTGACATTTTTTGATGCAGCTGATACAGCTGGTGTTACTATTGAATAGGAGCAGCTCATGACGAATCAGGAACTGATTGCATATGCAAAAGAAGGAATGAAGCGGGCTTATACTCCTTATTCCGGATTTCAAGTTGGTGCAGCCCTTCTTGGAAAAAGCGGGAAAGTCTATCTCGGCTGTAATATTGAAAATGCTTCCTATGGTGCTACAAACTGTGCAGAACGGACTGCAATTTTTAAGGCGGTGTCAGAGGGGGAGCAGGAATTTGAAGCCATTGCAGTTGTATGTAGTGAAGGAACGAAGGCATATCCATGTGGTATATGCCTTCAAGTAATGTCTGAGTTTTTTCCGGAAGGAAGGATTGTTTTGGAAGACCATACTGGTGTAGAAACCTTCTGTGTAAAGGAATTGCTACCCAGTGCATTTCAGCTGAAGCATTAAGACGTATGGGATTATACGGAGATGAGGATAAAGAATATAAGCAGGAGACAGGCAAATGAGTGAAACAAATAAGAAGCATCAGAATAGTTTTCTGATTCAAGGTACAATCCTTGCTCTGGCTGGAATTATAGTTCGAATTATTGGTATGTTGTACCGGATTCCATTGACTCGTATCATTGGTGATCGTGGAAATAGTATCTATGACAGTGCATTTTCAGCATATAGTATTATTTTAATCATATCTTCTTACAGCCTTCCGGTAGCTGTTTCAAAATTAATTGCAGCAAAAAACACAAAAAAAGAGTTTTTGAATGCGGACAGAGTCTTTAAGATGTCCCTTCTATATGCTGTAGTTGTCGGATTATTGGCCTCTGTATTATGTTATGCATTTGCTCCATGGCTGGTTAAAGTGGAAGGAGGAGTTCCGGTTCTTCGGGTTCTGGCACCAGTCATCTTTTTCTCAGCAATTCTAGGTACTTTTCGGGGAGTTTTTCAAGGAGAAGGTACGATGGTACCAACTTCTATTTCTCAGATTATTGAACAGATATTTAATGCAATTGTTTCCGTACTTGCTGCGTATTTGCTGGTAAAACCGTACCTTGTGAATGACCCGCAGGACTTGCTTCCATCCAGAGGGGCAATGGGAAGTACCTTGGGTACCGGTGCCGGTGTATTAGGAGGACTTGCATTTGTTCTATTTGTTTATGGAATTTATCGTCCTACCTTAAGAAAACGAGTAAAAAAAGGTCAGAGAACAGAAGTAGATTCTTATTCTATGATATTAAAAATGATTATCTGGACAGTGACTCCAATGGTTTTAAGTGCAACCTTATATAATGTGAGTCCATTTATTGATAACCAGATGATATACAGGGTTATGTTGAAACAGGGATATGAACAGGAAATGATTCAGGCAATGCATGGAATCTATACCGGTAAGTATCTGGTTTTGGTGAATATTCCGGTTGCCATAGCAAATGCTGTATCTTCTGCCATGTTACCGGATATTGCAGCCGAGAAAGCAAGAGGAAATGAAGCAGCAATCCTTAAAAAAGCACAGATGACCATTAAGGCTACTATGATTATTGCCATTCCATGTACCTTTGGTCTGGCTGTTCTGGGAGAACCGGCAGTCCACCTTATATTTGGAACCAGTAGCTTATATCCGTCCCTTGCAGGTCAGTTGTTGCTGTATGGTAGCAGTTTTGTATTCTTTTTTGCATTGTCAACAGTTACCAATGCTATTTTGCAGGCAACGGATTATTTGAAATTACCGGTCATTCATTCAGCAATTGCATTGGTCATTCATACAATAGCAGCATTTGTGCTAATGAAATTTTTTGACATGAAAGTATGGGGATTAATGATTTCTACTATTTTATTTGCCATGATACTATGTATTTTGAATTGTATTTCTTTGCGAAAGAAAATCGGTTTTCGCTTGGATTGGAAAGGTGTTTTTGTAATTCCTACCATGGCTTCTGTATTTATGGCACTGATGTGCTGGGGATGTTATTTTGTGCTAAACTATTTTACTAATTATATTGTTGCTTTTATCGTTGCATTTTTGATTGGTGTTGTTGTATATTTTGTTGCATTCTTCCTGTTTGATGGTATTTCAGAAGAAGAACTGAGTCATTTTCCAAAGGGACAGACGCTTGTAAAGATAGCGAAGAAAGTGCATTTAATTTCATGATGGTTTGACAAAGGCAGATTCTTCAGAATCTGTCTTTCCCATATAATCCTCTGTTCAGGGTTTAAGACTGAAAAAAACGGTTATAATTCTGATAGGAGGAAGGAATTATGTGGAAGAAACTTGTGGGAATCATCGGCATATTGTTACTTATTACTATTATTTGTTATCAATTCACTTTTTTACAAAGTAGGAAAAAAAGTTATGAAAATCAGAAGAATATAGAGACTGCCAATGAAACAGCAACAGCGTCGGAGACAGTAACTGTGGGAATGGGTCCGGATATTGTGACGAAATCTACCAAAATTATTATAGAATCCTATGATGTGTCCGGACGGTTGATAGAACGGAAGGAAGAACCGGCAACGACAGAACTGTTAGGAAATAATCGACTGGATATGCTGGTTTATGCCAATCAGTATCGGGAGCTGTCGCCGGATGAAGAACGAGAAGGGTTAGAACGTATGGTGCTGGAATCTTTTTCTCCGGAAACAGTGACGCTGGTAAAGTATTATGGTGAACCTCAGGAAGAACAGGGATATTTTATTGGTATTAAAGACAATGTTGTAATTGTATATTTGCAGGACCGCTCTCAGGTATATGAGTATACCAATATTGAGGTGTGGATGTTGCCGAAAGATATACAGATGCAACTGATTGATGGAATCTATGTTGAAAATGAACAGGAATTATTTGATTTTTTGCAAACCTATTCCAGTTAAGATGCATTTAGATAAAAAAAACAGGGGTAAAGGGTAAGAAAAGAATGATAGATGGAATAATTATAGGTGGCGGAGCTTCTGGTCTGATTTGTGGTATCGAGGCTGCCAGACGCGGAAAACATTGTATAATCATAGAACAGAAGGAAAAAGCAGGTAAAAAACTGTACGCAACCGGAAATGGAAAATGTAATTTTGCAAACCGGCAGTTGGGAGGAAATCGGTATCATTCAGTGGAAGCATCCGGTATGGAACAGATTGCACAGGTAATCACCGATGAAACCTGTGCTTCTGTAGAAGCTTTTTTTAAAGAAATCGGCGTGCCGAATGTAGAACGTCAGGGATATCTATATCCTCGTTCTGAGCAGGCTGCGGCCTTAGTACATGCCCTTGAACAGGTTTTTTTGCAATATCATGGGAAGTTGGTTTGCAATGAACGGGTAGACAGGATACAGTTTATGAAAGAAAGAAATGTATTTCAGGTAAAAACCGGGAATCATGAGTACATAGGGAAAAAGCTGGTACTGGCAACCGGCGGTATGGCAGCACCTCATTTGGGGAGTGATGGCAGTGGTTATGCATTGGCAAAGCAGTTGGGACATAAGGTAACTGCTTGTGTTCCTGCCCTGTGTGGACTAAAGTGTAAGGAACGGGGATGGAATCGCTTACAGGGAGTTCGGGCAAAGGGAACCGTACGATTATGGCAGAATAATCGGCAAATGGGAGAAGATAGCGGAGAAATTCAGTTTACCCAATATGGAGTTTCCGGTATTGTAATATTTAATTTGGCCAGATATGCTTCTTTAGGATTAAGGAACAATCAGACTATTTGGTTAGAGGTTGATTTATTGCCGGATTATACGTCGAAAGAGCTTTTACAGGAGCTTTTGGATTTACAGAAAAGTTGTGGATATAGAAGATGCATAGATATACTGGCAGGCTTTTTACCGGAAAAGTTGGCAATATATGTGATGGAGAAATGTAAGATTGCAATGGATAATCAATTGGCAGATATGTCAGATAAAGAGATTTCTCATATTGTTGCAAATGGAAAACAAATGAGGATACAAATTATAGATACCAACACATTTGAACAGGCACAGGTAACTGCCGGAGGTGTATCATTACAGGAAATTCATATGGAAACAATGGAATCTAAGATTCAGCCAGGCTGCTATTTGACAGGTGAACTCTTAGATGCAGACGGAGATTGTGGAGGCTATAACCTGATGTGGGCATGGGAAACAGGCAGAAGGGCAGGAAGAAACTTATGAAAATGATTCGTATTAATCAAATAAAACTGCCAGTGTCACATACAAAGGAAGCACTGGATCAGGCAGTTCAACATCTGTTGCATGTAAAAACAACACCGTCTTACACGATTGTAAAACAGTCTTTAGATGCAAGGGATAAATCAAAGCTTCTTTGGATATATAGTGTAGAAGTACCTGAGAACGAAGTGTCAGATAAATTTAAAAACAAAATAGTTTCTAATAAAAATATTATGTTAACAGACAAACGGGTTTATAATTTCCAAACCATGTATCAGAGTATCAGAGAGGGAAGTTTGCCTCAAAAACTTAAGTATCCACCAATCATTGTAGGAACCGGTCCGGCAGGTTTATTCTGTGGATATCAATTGGCAAAAGCAGGATATAATCCTATTTTGATTGAACGGGGCTTGTCGGTTGATGAACGAACCAGAATGGTGCATGCATACTGGCAGGGAGAGGGATTGAACCCGGATTGCAATGTACAGTTTGGAGAAGGTGGAGCCGGTACTTTTTCAGATGGAAAACTGAATACGATGATTAAAGAAAAGTATGGGCGGATTGAGGAGGTACTTCGTACCTTTGTAGATTTTGGCGCCCCGGAGGATATTCTCTACGGAAACAAGCCTCATATTGGAACGGATGTATTGCAACAAGTAGTTCAGAATATGCGGAATGCTATTCTGGAACTTGGAGGGCAGGTATTATTTGGTACTTGTCTGACAGATATTCATACAGAATCATTGGGTAAGCCTTCTGTGCTACTGGAGCAGGGAAAGGGCGAGCAGAAGATATGTGCCATTTCGGTAACATCAGAAGGAAAGCAGCGGGAAATGCCATGTGATTGCCTGATTCTTGCCATTGGACATAGTGCCAGAGATACTTTTTACCATTTAGAATCCAAAGGCTTGTATATGACGCCAAAAGCATTTGCTGTGGGACTTCGTATTGAACATGATGCAAAGATGATTCATGCTTCTCAGTATGGCACCTCAAAAGAAGCGGGTTTGCTGCCTATGGCTGATTACAAACTGACTCATCAGACGCCGGAAGGACGGGCAGTGTATTCCTTCTGTATGTGTCCGGGCGGTCATATCGTGGATGCTTCCTCAGAGCCGGGACAAATTGCAGTGAATGGTATGAGTTACCGTAGTCGAAACGCCAGAAATTCTAATAGTGCAATTGTGGTGAATATAACACCGGAAGATTTTGACGGCAGTGGACCTTTAGCTGGAATTGAATTTCAACGGAAGTGGGAACGGGCAGCATATGCAGCCGGAGAAGGCAAGGTTCCTTTACAACTATT
>CAMEWU010000119.1 GCA_945946715.1 uncultured Clostridium sp.
TCATTTCTTTGTATATTTATTATTGTAAAACTAAAGAATTAGAAAAAGAAATACAAGAAATGTTGCTTTACAAACATAACATAACGTGATATTCTGACAAAAAAGTATAAAAAAGCTACTTTAAAATCTGATGATAGATTGGAGGAAGATTTTGGATACAATAAAAAATGAGGGACCTTCCGTCACCGTTGATGTTTTGGTTTTTGCGGTTAATCAGAAGTTAGATGCATTGAAGATTTTGCTGATTCGAAGAAAGAGTCACCCATTTATCCATTGCTGGTCATTGCCGGGTGGTTTTGTAGAAATGCAGGAATCATTGGAAGATGCGGCCAGACGGGAATTAGAGGAAAAAACCGGATTGCAGAATATATATATGGAACAGTTGTATACATTTGGTGAACCGGAACGCGACCCAAGGACGAGAGTAATATCTATCGCATATATGGCATTAATTCGGGAGGAAGCAGTGGCAGTAAAAGCGGGAGATGATGCAGAGGAAGCCAGTTGGTTTACCATTCATCAGTTAAAAGATGCAGTGGAATTAATAGGCGATAATGGAGAAACTCTGACATATCATGTTACAAGGATTCCGTTATTCATTGGAGGTGTTTCTTCTATGGAAGAAACTGCCTATAAGCAGGAAAAATCGGGAATCGCATTTGATCACGAAAAGGCAATTCAGATGGGAATCAATCGGCTTCGAAATAAGGCAGAATATACGAATATTTTGTTTGGTCTGATGCCGGAAGAATTTACACTGCCGGATTTACAAAAGCTATATGAAACGGTACTTGGTAAGCATTTATACAAAGCAAATTTTCGAAAAAAAATTAGTGGCTTTGTAGAAGCTACCGGAGAAAAGAAAAATCAAGAAGGTTCAAAACGTCGTCCGGAACTGTATCGTTTCAGGGAGACAGTGTCAGAAAACTGACCAATAGAGAACGAATAGAAGAGAAGGAGAAGCAAAATGAAAAAAACACAGGATATGCAGAGAAATCTAACGATGGTAATGGATTTTTATGAATTAACGATGAGTAACGGATACTTTCTGGATCAGGACAAGGATATTCGGGTGGCCTTTGATGTGTTTTACCGGAAAAATCCGGATAATGGAGGATTTGCAATTTTTACCGGTTTGGAACAGATTGTAGAATATGTGTTAAATTTGCATTTTGATAATGATGATATAGAATATTTAAGAAGTCAGAATCTGTTTGCAGAAGAGTTCCTGGCATATTTAAAGGATTTCCACTTTACAGGTGATATTTATGCATTTCCGGAAGGAACGGTTATGTACCCTAATGAACCATGCCTGACGGTAGTGGCACCGTTAATTGATGCACAGCTAATTGAGACAGCAATTTTGCTTCAAATTAATCATCAGTCCTTGATTTCTACAAAAACCCGGAGAATTGTACGTGCTGCAGGAGGAAGAGCAGTATCTGATTTTGGTGCCCGTAGAGCTCATAATATGGACGCGGCAATTTATGGTGCCAGAGCAGCATATATAGGTGGAGCAAACAGTACGGCAACGGTTCTGTCCGGTCAGATGTTTGGAATGCCCATTAGCGGAACCATGGCTCACAGTTTCGTTATGTTCTATCGAGATGAGTTTGAAGCCTTTAAGAAGTATGCAGAAACGTATCCGGATGCAACGGTTCTTTTGGTAGATACCTATGATGTTTTGCGAAGTGGTATACCAAATGCAATCCGGGTGGCGAAGGAAGTATTAGAGCCTATGGGAAAACGTTTGAAAGGAATCCGAATTGACAGCGGTGACCTTGCATATCTGACTAAAAAGGCAAGAAAGATGTTGGACAAAGCAGGATTGGAA
Source organism: uncultured Clostridium sp. (assembly GCA_945946715.1). GTDB lineage: Bacteria > Bacillota > Clostridia > Lachnospirales > Lachnospiraceae > CAG-632. The sequence continues at coordinate 1,835 of CAMEWU010000119.1, forward strand.
GACTGTAAGATTATCATTTCCAACAGCTTGGATGAGTTTACCATTTCGTCGATTTTGAGCCAGGGTGGCTGTGTAGACAGTTTTGGTGTAGGTGAACGCTTGATTACTGCTAAGTCGGAGCCGGTATTTGGAGCTGTGTACAAGATAGCTGCAGTAGAGGAAGAACCGGGTGTATTTGTACCACGTATTAAGATTTCTGAAAATGTAGAAAAAATCACGAATCCCGGACTTAAAAAGGTGTACCGGATTATTGATGAGGAAGGTCGTGCAATTGCTGATATGATTGCAAAGTCAGATGAGGTAGTAGATATGAGTCAGCCGTTCCGGTATGTGGATCCTACAAAACCATGGAAAAACCGGTACTTTGAGAATTGTAAAGCCATTGAATTACAGAAGCTGATTATTCAAAATGGAAAACTGGTTTATCAGTTGCCGGACTTGGAGGAAATTGCTTCCTATGTAAAGCGTCAGTTGTCAGAGGAGATATGGGAAGAAGAGCAGCGGTTTGAATATCCGCATATGCACTATTTAGATATGACACCGGATTACTATGAAATGAAAATGCAGTTATTAAATGATTTGAGTATGAAGGAATAATAGTGTATACTATTAGTAATATGTTTTAGGAGGAGTTAAAATTATGAAACAGGTTACAAATGAAGCCGTTTATGATGCACGCACTTTTGGCGTGCCCAAAATGATGGTGCTGGGATTCCAGCATATGTTTGCTATGTTTGGGGCAACCGTTCTGGTGCCTGCACTGACTGGGTTAAGTGTTTCGGCAACACTTCTATTTGCTGGTCTGGGTACGCTGTTATTTCATTTTCTGGCAAAGGGTAAGGTGCCTGCATTTTTGGGTTCTTCGTTTGCTTTTTTAGCCGGATATGCAGCCATTGCACCCAATGGTGAAAAGGAATTGCTTCCTTATGCTTGTGCCGGTGTGGCAGCTGCTTCGTTGTTATACTTTGTGTTAGCAGGATTAATAAAGGCCTTTAGTGTGGAACGAGTAATGAAATTCTTTCCGCCAATTGTGACAGGACCGATTATTATTGCTATTGGACTTACCTTATCTTCATCAGCTATTACTAATTGCTCGGCTGACTGGCTTGTGGCTATCATAGCAATTGTAATTGTAATGGTTTGTAATATCTGGGGAAAAGGTATGATAAAAATCATTCCGATTATTCTTGGCGTGTTAGGATCATATGCAGTAGGGATTCTTCGTCATGATGTAGATTTTACTGCAATAAGAGATGCAGCATGGATTGGTTTACCATTTCATATGAATGATACAGTATTCTCGATTTTCGGCAATCTGGATTCCGGTTTACTGGTAAATGCTATCATTACAATTATGCCAATTGCCTTGGCAACTATGGTAGAACATATCGGAGATATGTGTGCAATTTCATCCACAGTAGGCAAGAATTATATAGCCGATCCGGGTCTGCATCGGACATTGTGTGGTGATGGAGCAGCTACATTGCTGGCATCCCTATTTGGAGCACCGGCAAATACCACTTATGGTGAAAATACAGGTGTGCTGTCTCTGACAAAAGTATTTGATCCAAGAGTAATTCGGATTGCTGCTTATCTGGCAATTGTATTTTCATTTTCTCCGAAATTCGCAGCAGTGGTTAGTTCTATGCCAACAGCAACCATCGGAGGAGTATCGTTGGTATTATATGGTATGATTTCTGCCGTAGGTGTGCGGAATCTGGTTGAGAACCAGGTGGACTTTTCAAAAGGAAGAAATGTAATTATTGCTGCATTGATTCTGGTATTGGCAATTGGTATTAAATACTACAATGCATCTGGGGCGATTTCATTTAATATCGGAACAGTAACCATCAGTCTGACAGGACTTGCAGTTGCAGCAGTAGTAGGAATTGTTTTGAATGCCATACTGCCGGGAAAAGATTATGAATTTACTACACAGGAAACGAAAGAGTAAATCCTAAGAAATAAGTAAGAAATAAGTAAAAAAAAGTCAAAGATGACGTAGTATATTAAAGGAGGTAGCAGTATGTCAAACTACACAATTATGGGACATCCATTAATTCAGCATAAGATTTCGATGATTCGGGATAAGAATACGGGAACCAATGAATTTCGTAAGTTAATTGAAGAAATAGCCATGCTTATGGCGTATGAGGCATTACGGGATTTGCCAACGGAAGATGTAGAGGTAGAAACACCAATAGAGACCTGTATGACTCCTATGATTTCCGGTAAGAAGCTTGCAGTAGTTCCGATTCTTCGGGCTGGATTGGGAATGGTAAATGGAATTCTGGCACTAGTGCCAACAGCCAAGGTTGGGCATATCGGTTTGTATCGGGATCCGGTTACACATGAACCACATGAGTATTATTGTAAGTTACCTGACCCAATCGATCAGCGTACGATTGTGGTAGTGGATCCAATGCTGGCAACCGGAGGCTCTGCAGTAGATGCGATTAATTTTGTAAAAGAGCATGGCGGAAAAAATATTAAATTTATGTGTATTATAGCTGCACCGGAAGGACTACAGCGGTTGATGAAAGCACACCCGGATGTGCAAATATATGTAGGACAATTAGACCGTTGTCTGAATGAAAATGCATATATTTGTCCGGGACTGGGAGATGCAGGAGACCGGATTTTTGGCACAAAATAGTTGACCGGCAGCAGGATTTGCAGGAAGACAGATGGGAAAAAACAGAAAGAAGACAGACATCAGTATAAAGAAAAAGCGATGGATAGCCATTCTGATTCTGACAGCATTCTTAGCTGGCTCCATACTTGCTTTTTGGGAAGTGGGGAAGCCGCTGATACAGTTTGTGTCAGATAGTGAGCGATTACGTTTATGGGTAGATGACAATTGGTTTTGGAGTCGGCTGGCCTATATCGGAATCATTATCCTGCAGATTGTTGTGGCCATTATTCCGGGTGAACCCTTTGAAATAGCAGCCGGATATGCGTTTGGTGCTATAGAGGGTACGATTATCTGTATGCTGGGAAGTGCTATAGGAGGGACACTGGTGTTCCTGCTGGTACGTAAATTTGGAATTAAGCTGGTGGAAGTATTTGTATCGGTAGACAAAATCAATTCCTTGAAGTTTCTACAGGATGATAAAAAACGGGACATTCTGATTTTTTTGTTATTCTTTATACCGGGAACACCTAAGGATGCATTAAGTTATTTTGCCGGACTGACCAAAATGGATTTGAAAACCTGGATACTGATTACAACCATTGCTAAATTTCCTTCTATTGTTACGTCTACCATTGGCGGTAATGCAATTGGAATGGAAAAATATCTGTTTGCAATTATAGTGTTTGTGATTACGTTTTTAATTAGTGGAGCGGGATTGCTATTTTATAATCATTATACAAAGAAAAAACAGGCAGAAATTGCGTCAACAAAAGAAGAGGATGAAAAATAATTGCAAATGAATTGCAATTGCATCTTGACAAGGAGAAAATAACATGTGATACTGTGTGAGTGTCACATGTTATTTTTGTGGCAAAATTCGGCAAACAACATTGTGCTTGCCTGTTGGAATAAGATTTGAAAAGAGGAAGAAGTATGGGAATTCTTATAACGATTGTATTAGGTATCTTTTTGCTGCTGGGAGTTGTAGTGGTTAAACTGGCTAAAGGAAGTAAAACCATTGAACAATTATCCATTGCTATTGCATTGGGAACAATGGTATCTTTGGTTATTCTGGAACTGATACCTGAAGTGCTGGAAACCTTTCATGGAGGAATGCTGGCTGTAGCAGCAGTGGCAGTTCTGGCAGGAATTGGAATACTGAAAGTGCTGGACCATTTTATTCCGGACCATGAAGATGGACATAAAGAAGAGGAGCAGACAGAGGAAAATGTCATTCATATTGGAGTGATTTCAGCAGTTGCCATTATTTTGCATAATATTGTAGAAGGTATGGCGGTATATAGTATTTGTACGGAATCACTAAAAGTAGGATTACTGGTTGCATTAGGAGTTGGTCTGCACAATATTCCAATGGGTATGCTCATGTATTCCACATTACAAAAAGACAGTCGGCAGAAGCAGGTAATGATTCTGGGGCTGGCAGCGGTGTCTACTTTTTTCGGAGGACTTCTGATGGCATGTATCAGTCCGATTTTGAATGAGGTAGTTATTGGCATTCTAATCTGTATAGCATTGGGAATGTTGCTCTTTATCATTTTGTTTGAGTTGATTCCTCATTTGTTTCATTGTAAGAAAAGAGGTTTGACTATACTGGGAATACTTCTGGGAATTGCAGTGATTCTGGTTAGTAGCTGTTTAGAATAACTGAAATAATTGTCTGAAAAGTTCATTGTATTTACTAGCAGTTTCGTTGTATAACTAATATACAGTTATTTATGAGAAACGTGAGGGGTGAACCGGTTTGGAATTGACCAACAAGATTATTTCTACAAAGGCAAATACGTTGTATGCCATGAAGAACCTGATAACGCATGCAAAGATTGAGAAAATGTACATCCTGAAGGTGAAAGATTTTTGGAAGGATAAGCAGTCTGTATGTGTGGAAATTCAGGAACGGTTTGAAGGCTGCCGGATTGTGGTCCGCAGTTCATCCAGCCGTGAAGATTGCCTGAAATCTTCCAATGCCGGTCATTATAAGAGTATTTTGGATGTGAATTCTGCCAGTTTACAGGAGATAGAGGAATCCATTGATGAGGTAATTGCATCTTATGAAGAAGATATGACTTCGGTAGCAGAGGAACAGGTATTGATTCAGCGACAGGCTACCAATGTATGTGTCAGTGGTGTGGTATTTACCAGAGATATAAGAGAAAATCGTCCTTATTATCTGGTGAACTTTGATGATTTAGGTTCTACAGACAGTGTGACCAGTGGACGGGGTGGACGTATGCTCTGGATCGCCAGAGATGTAGAACAAGAGCAGCTGGAATTACATTGGCAGAAGCTGATTACGGCAGTACGGGAAGTGGAAAGTATTATAGAGGGAATTCCTCTTGATATTGAATTTGCAATCAATACAAAAAATGAAGTGATTCTGTTTCAGGTACGTCCATTGGCAGCGGCCAATTATCATACCGCATCGGTTGATGAGGTTTCCTATAATTTATGTAAAAAGAATATGAAACAGGAATATGAAGCACGTCTGGATGTTTTGACAGGAAAGCCTATGCAGTTATCCGATATGGCATTCTGGAATCCGTCAGAGATTATCGGTTCCAATCCCAGACCACTGGATTATTCCCTGTATCGCAAAATCATAACCCATCGGGCTTGGAATGAGGGAATCCGCCAGTTGGGTTATTGTGCTTTGGATGAAGATTTGATGTATCAGGTGGGAAATAAGCCATATATTAATTTAAACTATTCTTTTTATTCCCTGGTTCCGGAAGCCTTACCAAAGGACTTAACAGAACGTCTGGTAAATTACTATCATGAACGCTTGCAGGAGGATTTATCTGCACATGATAAAATAGAGTTTGAGATTGTGTTCAGCTGTTACGATTTTATGACAGAAGAAAATA
>CAMEWU010000120.1 GCA_945946715.1 uncultured Clostridium sp.
TCCACTGCTGAATGGAGACGTTCAATAATTGCCGGTGCAAGAGGCTGGGTCACATCTCCAATTCCCAGACTAATCACCTGCTTGTCCGGATGTTCTTCCTTGTACGCTTTTACTTTCTTTCCAATCGTTGAAAACAAATAGCTTCCTGGCAATTTTAAATAGTTGTCGTTTACTTTAAACATTCTGTTTTCCTCCTAGTTTCTGATTTATCAATCAGTACCTAACTTTCAGATACCGTTATTCAACTACAGTTTGATTTCACCATCAAACACAACTTTGGCAGGACCTGTCATATATACCTTATTTACCGCTCTGTCCCATTTCACTTTCAAATCACCACCCAATAGATGCAATACAATTTCATCCTTGGTCTTCTGATTTAAAATACAAGCAACTGTGCTGGCACAAGCACCGGTACCACAAGCAAGTGTTTCACCTGCACCTCGCTCCCAGACCCGCATGTTAACTTCCGAATCATTAATAATTTCTACAAATTCTGTATTAATCCGTTTCGGAAACAACCGGTGATTTTCAAACAAGGGTCCCAGCTTCTCTAATGGAATATCTTTAACACTATCTACAAATACAACAGCATGAGGATTTCCCATAGATACACATGTCATATGGTATTCTGCCTGATTAACCAGAATTGGTTCATTAATCACCTGTGTTCTTGAAAATTCTACCGGTATCTGTTCTGCATCCAATATAGGCGCTCCCATATCTACAGTTACCTGTTCCACTGCACCATCCGTTACCAATAGATTCAAATACTTTATTCCTGCCAGTGTTTCTACAGATATATCTGTTTTTCGAGTTAGGCCATAATCATACACATATTTTCCCACACACCGAATACCGTTCCCGCACATTTCTGCCTGAGAACCATCTGCATTGTACATAACCATACGAAAGTCTGCAATATCAGAGGGGCAAATCAGAATCAAACCATCTGAGCCGATTCCAAAATGTCGGTCACTATATCGTACGGCTATTTCCTCCGGGTGCTCTACTTTTTCCTGAAAGCAATTTACATAAATATAATCATTTCCTAAGCCTTCCATTTTGGTAAACTTCATAACGAATCCCTCCTCGTCAGAATATTTCTAATACCATTTGGGCGGTTTCAAATATATTCACACCTGTGTCCATACTTCTTTTCTGCAAGTATCTATGGGCGTCTTCTTCTGTCATTTTCTTTTGTTCTATCAATCGTAGTTTTGCACTCTCAATGACTGCACGTTCTTCTTCTGACCATTGTCTGGGCTGCGCTTTCCTCTTTTTTCGCTTTTGGTATAAACCTTGCAACAGAATATTAGCAGTTTCTACTAATTCCTGTGCCTTAATGGGCATAGCCAGACATACCACCTTACTTCTGTCACACTCAGCGTAATGATTTCTTGGTGCTACCACCAGCATTTCAAATGTGCTTGGAAGATATTCCAGCAGCTCTGTATACAGCATATCTGTAAACTTATAGCCACAGATTACCAACGCCTCGTCAATATCTCCAAAAAATGTAACAGCTTGTGCTCCGGTCGTACAGGTTGCTATTACATTAATTCCGTTTCGAACCAACAGACTTCGAATGCCTTTTGCTTCTTCCACCTTTGGAAACACTACAATAACATTAATCATTCAACACTCCTCCTCAGAATTATAGAGTGTGATTAAATCTTATATAAATATTCATTGATTTCCCACTGAGACACTTGCATACGATAGTGATCCCATTCTAACTTCTTAGCTTCTACATACTTTGAGAATACATGTGTTCCTAATACTTCTTTAATGAACGGATCCTTTTCCATCTCGATGATTGCCTGATGCAAATCAGCCGGAAGACTTTCAATCTTTGCACGTTTCATATCCCGTTCACTCATTTCAAAAATATTAGTATTCACAGACTTTGGCGGTTCCATTTTGTTCTTAATTCCATCTAAACCTGCAGCCAGGCATAATGCCAGCAGTAAATATGGATTTGCAGCCGGATCCGGACTCCGAAGTTCTACTCTGGTACCTGCCCCTCTGGATGCAGGAATACGAATTAATGGACTCCGATTGGTTGCTGACCACGCAATATATACCGGTGCTTCATGTCCCGGTACCAGACGTTTATATGAGTTAACCAATGGATTTGCAATAGCAGTAATTCCTTTGGCATGTTTCATAAGACCAGCTATAAAGTAGTAAGCTTCTTTGCTTAAACCATTTTCCCCTTTTGGATCATCAAAAATATTCTTTCCGTTCTTTGTTAATGACATATTGGTATGCATACCGGAACCGGCAATACCATAAATTGGCTTTGGCATAAAGCTGGCAAATAAGCCGTGCCGCTTCGCCATCGTCTTAACAACCAATTTAAATGTCATAATATTATCTGCCGTACTCAATGCCGGACCATACTTAAAATCTATCTCATGCTGAGCCGGTCCTACCTCATGATGAGATGCTTCGATTTCAAATCCCATATCTTCCAGTGTAAGAACCATATCTCTACGGGCATTCTCGCCTAAATCCAATGGACTGATATCAAAATAGCTTGCTTTCTCATGAGAGATAGTAGTTGGCATACCATTATCATCTGTATGGAATAAGAAAAACTCACATTCCGGTCCTACATCAAAGCTGTAACCCATATCAGCAGCTTCCTGTAACACTCTTCGTAATACATATCTAGGATCACCTTCAAATGGAGTGCCATCTGCCTTATACACATCGCAAATCAAACGTGCAACCTTACCCTGCTGTGGACGCCATGGGAATGTTTCAAATGTATCTAAATCCGGATACAAATACATATCTGATTCTTCAATCCGGACAAAACCTTCGATGGATGAACCGTCAAACATACATTTATTATCTAAGGCCTTCTCCAACTGACTGGATGTAATAGCCACATTCTTTAAAGAACCAAACATATCCGTAAACTGTAAACGGATAAATTCAATATCTTCTTCTTCAATTCTACGCATAATGTCTTGTTTTGTGTACCGACTCATATTTATTCTCCTTTTCGTAAAACATATGCACCTTTAAAAAGATACATACTAAATATACTATTAAAATGAAAAAAGGACAAGTCATAAATGACTTGTCCATAAATTTTCTTAATCCTGTACGTATGGCATCAATGCAACGTGACGTGCTCTCTTAATAGCAACTGTCAAAGCTCTCTGATGCTTTGCACAAGTACCTGTGATTCTTCTTGGTAAAATCTTACCTCTTTCAGATACAAACTTCTTTAAACGATTTACATCTTTATAATCGATAACTGCGTTCTTATCTGCACAAAATACACATACTTTTTTTCTTCTGCGAACTGGTCTTCTTCTCATAGGAGCTTCAGGACGTTCACTCTTTTCGCTCTTATTTACTGGCATTGTTTTTACCTCCAACTTAGTTAAATGGCAACTCCTCTTCAGCACCATCCGGAATACTCATAAATCCATCACCTGCTGCCTGACTCGGAGACGGTCTGGAATCTGCCTGATAAGAAGAACCGCCAACTGTTCCGCTTGCGGCATTCTTGCTCTCTGCAAATTCTATCTCTTCTACAATAATCTGTACAGAATATACCTTCTGTCCTTCTTTATTTGTATAATTGTCGTTCTGTACACGACCTGTAATTACTACTTTTGTTCCTTGTCTTAAATACTTCTCAACAAAATCAGCCTGTCTGCCAAAAACTGTACAGTTAAAGAAATCCGCATCCGGTTCTCCTTCCCGTTTCCATCTTCTATCTACTGCAAGAGAAAATCTTGCAATGGCAGTCTGACTTGCCCCCTGAGAGTATCGAACTTCTGGGTCTCTGGTTAGACGACCCATCATAATTACTTTATTCATATCAGAAAACCCCTTTCAATTTACGCGTCCTGACGTACGCACAAATACCGAATGACTGGCTCCATAATACGAACATTTGCTTCCACCTGAGCTGGAACATCAGCTTCTGCGTCAAATGATACAAAGTAATAGTATGCTTCACTCATCTTCTGGATTTCGTAAGCTAACTTCTTCTTACCTTCTTCTTTGACATCTGTGATTGTTCCGCCAAATCTCTCGATGTAAGCTTTTGCCTTATCAACTGCTGCTACACGAGCCTCATCTTCAAGCTTTGCACTAACAACCAACGCTAATTCATATTTGTTCATGTCTTTGCACCTCCTTATGGTCTCTGGCCCTTTCTTTCTGAAAGAGCAAGGAAATTGTGTAATGTCTCACAGAACACTAATTTACCACAATTCAATTGGAAATGCAAGGGTTTTCTTATTCAAATTACCACATAATCAGTGTTCTTCTCTCTCTGCGTCCGCTTTTGTATGATGAATCGTTCCTTTTGGATGATTTGGCGGTCCATAAACAGATGATATCTTTAATGGGGAACGTCCGGTATTAATAATATTGTGCCAGATTCCTGCCGGTACGAAAACCACATCCCCTTTTCCAATATTTCGCTGATAATCCAACTGATGCTTACATTTTCCCATTTTTACAAGGGCAGTACCATCCTCTAACCGAATACACTGGTCTACATCTTCATGACATTCCAATCCTATATCTCCACATACCGGAATACACATAAGTGTCATCTGTAAATGAGTTCCCGTCCAAATAGCAGTACGAAAATTAAAATTTCTTCCTGCCATTTGTCCCATATCCGTTACATAAGGACGTCCTCCCTGATCTGATTGTATGGTACAGTAATTAAAATTCATAATACAACTCCATTTTCTTATTCCATATTATGATATGTACCATACAAACTTTCTGTGCTTTTTTTCTCTTTCTTATCGAATGGATTCACATGTACCATGATGTGCTTTACCTTGGGAAGATTCCTTTCAATCTCCTCCTGTACTTCTTCTGCTACCTCATGTGCTTTTAATAATGAATAAGAACCATCTACGCCAATTTCCATATCCACATATATTTTATTGCCAAACATACGTGTTTGAAGCAAATCGATGCTGCAGACATTTACATTCTTTATAATACAATCCCGAATTTGCTTCTCCGTTTCTTCATCGCATGCATGGTCTACCATTTTATCAACCGCGTCCTTAAAAATAGTATATGCAGCTTTCACAATGAAACCAAAAATGACCAGACAGGCAATCGAATCCATAATAGGAAATCCCATTCTTGCACCTACGATTCCAATCAGGGCCCCCACAGAAGAAAATGCATCAGAACGATGATGCCACGCATCTGCCATTAATGCACTGGAATCTATCTTCTTTGCATAAAACCGCGTATACCAGAACATGCCTTCTTTTATTACTATAGATACAACCGCTGCGACTACTGCCGGCATTCCCGGCACTTTCAACTGCTCATAAGTACCACAAAAAATAGTCTTCAGTGCACCCAATCCAATTTCAAATCCCGTAATAAATAAAACCATTGCCAAAAGCATGGCTGCTACACACTCTAATCGCTCATGTCCATATGGATGTTCTTTATCAGATGCTCCGGACGCAAGCTGAATTCCAATAATAACAACAATTGTACTAAACACATCGGAGGCAGAATGAACCGCATCACTAATCATCGCATTGGAATGTGCCACAATTCCTGCAATAAGTTTTCCTATGGATAATACCGAATTCCACAAAATGGTTACAATAGATACCCGGTTTGCAACCTTCTGGAATTCATTTTCCGACCCTTTATTTTCCCATTTCATTTAAAAACGAATCCATTTTTTATATATTATAAGCTGGTCATAATAAAGAGTTCCGTATTTCCTACCAATTTTCTATCTGTTCTTCTGTCAGCTGATTACCATCTACACTTTCAATAACCGTTGCACCCTTTGCACTGTTACGAATATCCTCTGTGCTTCTGCCACAGCCACCACCGCCGTTGGTAACAAAGGAGCAAATAGTCTTCCCACTAAAATCATATGACTCTAAAAATGTCAAAACAGGCATTGGGCAGGTTCTACACCAGTTAGGGAATCCCAAGATGATTTTATCATATTGCTTCATATCAGAGACCTGTGCTGACAACTCCGGTCTGGCTGATTCTGCCAATTCTATTTTTGCTTCCTCTATTACTGTCTGATAATCACTGGAATATGGCTTCTTTACCGTGATTTCAAATAAATCTCCCCCGGTAACCTGTGCCACCTTCTCTGCAACTTTTTTCGTCGTTCCTGAATAAGAAAAATAAGCGACTAATACTTTTGTTCCTTCCATGTTAATTTCCTCCCGTTCTTTATACTTTTTCACGTTTTCAAAAAACCTCTGAAGTTTTTCTCTACATCCTTTCTCGATATCATAATCATATGCCCACATCCGGTACATTTCAAGCGAAAATCCATTCCTACACGAAGAATTTCCCATGCATTTGTTCCACATGGATGTGCCTTCTTTAATTTAATTATATCTCCTAATTTATAATCATTTCCCATAACTTATTTTCCCCATTCTCTTATGCCATATGAATATTGCAATACCTACATATTATTACTATATTCTTTTATAATAATATAATTATCTATTCTCTGACAATATCTATTTACTTATGAATGCATCTGCAATACTATTTAATCCGTATTCTGATATTAAATCTTTAATTCCGGCTTCTATCTCTTCCCTATTAAAATTATGTTTTTCCAGAAAATCATCTGTCTTATCATTTAAATAGGAATAGAATATCAACCCCATTTCAAGATGTATCATACTCTTTTCAGAAAGAATCTCATATAATTGATTCTCTGCTTCATCAATTTTTCCATTATCAATTAATCTTTGCAATGCAATCAAGCGATTCTTTTCTTCCTCATCCTGTAACAACTCAATATCTGGTGTTGCTGTGTCAATATTAAAAACCAGTTTCAATATAGTTCGCAACATTTCTTTTATCAGTCGCATGATATAATCTTCTTTTATCATGGTCAATTTCCCTCCCAACAGAATTTTACTACAAAAAAAGACGATTGCAAGCAATCGTCTCGAAGTAGCGGGGACAGGATTTGAACCTATGACCTCCGGGTTATGAGCCCGGCGAGCTTCCAGACTGCTCCACCCCGCGTTAAGGGTTGAAAGACATCTGAAATAGATGTCTTTCAAGAGGCACGAGCCGGATTTGAACCGGCGATAGAGGTGTTGCAGACCTTTGCCTTACCACTTGGCCATCGCGCCATATCATATTATATGCATTTAGTGGCAATTTATTCTATCGCCACTAAATACCAGTGACCCTAACGAGATTCGAACTCGTGTTACCGCCGTGAAAGGGCGATGTCTTAACCGCTTGA
>CAMEWU010000121.1 GCA_945946715.1 uncultured Clostridium sp.
TTACACCATTTACCATTTTTAAGACACGTTCTACTTCTCCACCAAAATCCGCATGTCCAGGTGTATCAATAATATTAATTTTTGTATCTCCATACATTACAGCAGTATTCTTAGAAAGAATGGTAATTCCTCTTTCCCGTTCGATATCATTGGAGTCCATAACCCGCTCTGCCACTTCTTGATTCTCACGGAATACGCCACTTTGCTTTAACAGTTCGTCCACCAGAGTTGTCTTGCCATGGTCTACATGGGCAATAATTGCAACATTTCGAATGTCCTCTCTTGCGATTTTCATATATAGCCTTCTTTCTTAATTAAATGTATATCATTTCTATTCTTTTACAACGCGTAACATTTTATCATAGAGAAAAGGACTTGGCAAGAATGAGTTAATCAAATACTTCACCGGTTTTCTTTACCAATACCCTTGCTCCGGTTGCTTCTGTTACTTCTTTCCCAAATCTTTCAAATACAGGAGCATATACCCGTACCTTCAATAACACTTTATCTGTATAGATGGTATCTGTTATTTCGGCATCTGTATTACCAATTAAGTACTGAATTTTTCCTAAATCTGTATATTCCATATCCAGCTCACATTCCACTAACTGGCGTTTTAATCTTATAATGCTGGCAGCAATTCCTGCTTTGGCAGCATCCGTATACGCCCGAACCAATCCTCCTGTTCCCAACAGGGTGCCACCAAAATACCGGGTTACTACAATACAGATATTCCTTATCCCGCTTCCCTGTATCACTTCCAAAATAGGCTTACCTGCTGTTCCCTGTGGTTCTCCATCATCGGAAAATCGAAGTAATGTCTGGTTGCCTGTTCCAATAGAATAAGCAAAACAATTGTGTCTGGCATCATAATGTTTTTTCTTAATACTTTCTATAAAGGCTGCCGCCTCTTCCTCAGAGCTAACAGCTGCCGTATATCCAATAAAACGGGACTTTTTTTCTATGATTTCGTCCTGTCCGCCCTCTATTAATGCCAGATATTCTTTCATGTCTGTTCCTGCCTTTCCTTGGTCATAATAATTAGTATCAGTATAGCTTTTCTCCTGACATAGTGCAACGAAAACAATAAAAGCTAGGAAAACCTGTCGAATTTATGAAGAAACTATGACAGATATAAATTTTTCTTTCTTTCACAAGGGGAATTTGTTATAATGAACTGTAGTTTTGTTTCGTATAAGGAGGCGCTTTCATGAATTATAATAAAAACGAAGCAATTAAAAAGCAAAAGCATCTGGTATCAAAAGCCAGTAAAAATGCTCAAAAGGTAAAAGTATCTATCTTTAAAGCATTTTTGGTATGCATTGTTGCTTTTGTTGCAGTCTGTGCAGGTGCAGGTTTTGGAATGATGAATGGAATCCTGGACAACGCACCAAGCATTGACGATATTAATGTTGTCCCAGAGGGATTTCAAACCTGCATTTACAATCAGGATGGGGAATTAATTACTACCTTATCCCGTATCAATTCCAATCGGGAATATGCCCATTACAAGGATATTCCGGAGGATTTGGTAAACGCCTACATCGCAATTGAAGATGAGCGATTCCGTCAGCATAACGGTATTGACGTTCGAGGCATCCTTCGTGCTGCTGTTGAAGGTATAAGAAATGGCTTTCACTTTAATCAGGGTGCCAGTACCATTACACAACAGCTGATTAAAAACGAAGTATTCAATGTAGGTATGGATGAAGATACTTTTATGGAGTCTCTGGAACGTAAGATTCAGGAACAGTATCTTGCCGTAGAACTGGAAAAGAAATTAAGTAAAGATGAAATTCTGGAATATTACTTGAACAGTATTTATCTTGGACAAGGCTGCCATGGTGTTCAAACTGCATCCCAGACTTATTTTGGAAAGGAAATGTCTGACCTAACCATATCTGAATGCGCAGTAATTGCAGCTATTACTCAAAATCCATCTAAATACGACCCGATTATTTATCCGGAATATAATGCCCAGCGTCGGCAAAGTGTTTTGGATAAAATGCTGGAATTAGATTTTATAACGGAAGCAGAATATGAAACAGCTTGTGCGGATGATGTATACTCCCGTGTGGAACTACACCACGACACAGTTATAGAGGAAAGAGAGGTAAATTCCTATTTCATCGATGCAACCATTAATGCGTTAACAGACCAGCTGATTAATGAATATGGTTATACTCCGGCCGAGGCAGCAAATGCAATTTATGCCGGTGGTTTATCAATCTATATAACACAGGATCAGGATATTCAGGATATTTGCGATACTGTCTTAAATGATCCGGATAATTACCCGGCTACCACCCAGGTTTCACTTTCTTATCAGCTGACTCTGGTAGATGATGAGGGTAATACCACTAATTTTAGTACCAACCACTTATTAAGCCACTTTAAGGAGAAGTCAGGTAATTCCAATTATTCCTTAATTTATTCCAGCGAGGAGGCGGCAAGAGCTGCTGCTGATGAATTCAAGGAAGATATGTTGGCAGAGAATCCTGATTTAACATTCCTGTTAGAGACCTATGATACTACCATTCAGCCTCAGATTTCATTTACAATTATGGATCAGTACACCGGACAGATTAAAGCAATTGTTGGTGGTCGTGGTGAGAAAAAAGGAAATCTGACCTTGAACCGTGCTACTGATTCAGCAAGACAACCCGGCTCCTGCTTCAAGGTTCTGGCAGCTTTTGTACCTGCTCTTGATGCATCCGACATGACACTTGCAACCACCTACGAGGATGCTCCATTTAATTATTCCAATGGTCGTCCGGTAGCAAACTGGTGGGGAGGCAGTTATCGTGGCTTTAACTCTATCCGAGACGCCATTCGGGATTCCATGAATGTTATTGCTGTAAAAACTATCACAGATGTAGGTCCGGAGGTTTCTTTCCAATATCTGATTGATATGGGCTTTACCACATTGGTAGAATCTGAAACCTATTCTGATGGCACTGTTTATTCTGATATACAGCAATCTTTAGCATTAGGTGGTATTACCAATGGTGTAACAAATGTTGAAATCAATGCAGCCTATGCCTCTATTGCAAACTGCGGTGTTTATACAGAACCGATTTTTTATACCAAAGTATTAGACCACGATGGAAATGTACTGATTGATAACCAGCCGGAAACCAGACAGGTTATGCAACCGACAACGGCATGGCTGTTGAATAACGCAATGAAAGATGTTATTACTTCCGGTACCGGTGGACCTTGTGCTTTATCCAGCGGTATGCCAGTATCCGGAAAAACCGGAACCAGTTCAAAGGACTATGATTTATGGTTCTGTGGTTCTACTCCTTATTATACTGCTTCTATCTGGCTGGGATATGATATTAATACTTCTCTTCCAAGCGGAAGTGGTTCTCTACATGAGAGAATGTGGTCTAAAATTATGCAGCAAATCGTTGAGCTGGAAGAACAGGAAATCAAAGACTTTCCAAAGGTTGACGGCATTACCAGTGCTACTGTATGTAAAACTACAGGTCTTCTTCCAACTGATGGATGCGAAACCCGTACGGAGTACTTTGCTGTTGGCACTGTTCCAACAGCTACATGTGGAGCAGTTACAGTTGAAATATGTGAAGATTCCTTACTTCCTGCTACAGATAACTGTCCAAATCATTTTACACTGACCTACATTGTTGAAGAAGACGGCTCTATCTATATACCATATGCATATCAGGAAAAGGGCATTCCGGAGGGATTTGAAACACAGACCTGTGACTTGCACCTATCTTCCGACTCTACGGAAGCCAGTACCTCTCAGGAAGTATATACTATCACTTCCTCTGTAAACGGTACAGGCGGAACAATTACAGAGAGTTCCCAGGTTCCGGCAGGCGGTTCCAAAACATTCTTCATAACACCGGCAACCGGTTATGCCATTGCAGATGTTCTTGTAGATGGAAGAAGCGTTGGTGCTGTATCTAGTTACACCTTCACCAATGTCACCAGTAACCAGACTATTACAGTTAAATTCACAGCTTCCGGAGGTGGAGGCACCGATCCGACAAATCCAACCTCCTCAGAAACAACCTCTGAATCTGCAACAGAGCCGACGGAGCCAACTGCTCCAGAGTCTCCAACACCACTGGCACTGTAATAAAAAAGATGTATAATATTAAAACAGGTGTGAAAATTTCACACCTGTTTTTGTCTATATAAAGGAATAAACCCTAGGAATTCATTCCATTACTTTTTCATCTTTGGCTGAAAAATCAAGGAGGCAAGATATGAAAAAATCAGTGCAGCTGAAGTTCCTACCGCCGCCATCTTAAATCCTCCCCGAAATAGTCCGATAAATCCATCCGCATCTACTGCTTCCCGAATTCCTTTCCACAAATTATATCCAAATCCCGTTAACGGAACGGAAGCTCCTCCGCCAGCAAAATCAAGTAACGGTTTATAAAGCCCCAGGGCTCCCAGTACTGCCCCTACGCAAACCAGTGTAACCATTACCCTTCCGGGTAACATCTTTGTAGTATCCATCAATATCTGGGATAATACGCAAATCAATCCTCCTATTACAAATGCCCACACATAATTCATTTTGATACCCCCTTATTTTCAATTATAATTCCATGTGCAATTCCCGGCACTGACTGACCTTCATTGAAACTAACCGTAGACAGTAATGCCCCGGTAGGTACAAATAATACCCGATTCCATTCTCTGTTTTTCAACTTATCCAAAATCAGGCCTGCCAAAGTAACTGCCGAACAACCGCAACCGGAACCACCGCTATGAGTATCCTGTTCCTCATTATCAAAAATCTCTATACCACAGTCCATATGCTGGTCCATAATATCATAGCCATTATCATTCAGTAACTTTATCAGTATTCCCTTTCCTACTTTTCCCAAATCACCGGTTATGATTCTATCATAGTCCTCCGGTCTGCGATTAAAATCCTGAAGATTCTGATAAATCACAGATGCCGCAGCAGGTGCCATGGCTGCTCCCATATTCATGGAATCCCGTACCCCATAATCTGTAATTACTCCGGTGGCAATACCACGGATGATAATATCCCCAGGTTTTCGTGACAATATAAAGGCACCACTTCCCGTAACCGTCCAGGTAGCACTAAGGGGTCTTTGATTTCCATATTCCAAGGGAAATCGAAATTGTTTTTCTGCACTTCCCAAATGACTGGATGCAACCGTTAACACCTGTTCTGCATATCCGGCCGCAACGGTCATTGCCCCAAGTGCCAACCCTTCTCCTGCTGTGGAACAGGCACCATATAACCCGAATAATGGTATCTCCATATCTTTTAATCCAAAGGTCGATGCTATTAATTGTCCTAACAGGTCACCTGCAAAAACATAACGAATATCTTCCTTTTTTAAACCAGATTTTTCAATTGCTTTCATACAAGCCTGGTGTACCAGTTCGCTTTCCCCTTCTTCCCAGGTATCTTTACCAATTGTAGGATCATCAAAAATTATATCAAAATAGTCCTTTAATGGACCTTCTCCCTCTTTTTTCCCCACAACCGACGCAGCACTTAAAATACATGGTGGATGTTCAAACTCTATACTCTGTTTTCCTTTCATTTGCTGCATATTTTCACCTCCGGTTTTAAACTGTTTCTCAAATACTAGTATTCCGAATCAAAAAAAATATATGTAACATATGCAGCCATTTCTTCTTCCTATTTTTGGTTTTAAAAATAAAAAAGCACTGGAATTTCCAGTACTTTTATCCTTGTATCATGGGTATTAATTTCACAAGCAAAGTTATGAATCCGAGTATGGTTAATATAATTCCTACCGTACGGTTTAATCGTTTTTCTTCACACTTATTTGCAAACTGTGCCGCCCAAATGGCACCTAGCACTGTAGAAATCACACAGATAATCAGTGCCTTCATATCCAGCTGGCATCCCATAGCATAATGGCTGACTGCTCCTGTTAATGCAATAATGGTCATAATCATTGTGCTGGTACCAACTGCTTTTTTCAAATCATATCCCAGCAGAACCGTTAACGCAAACAGCATCATTGCACCGCCGCCAACACCTGCAAATCCACAAATCAATCCAATCACCATTCCAGAAAGAACGGATAGCAGGATTTGAACCCACTTTCGATGTTTACGAACCTTACTTGTCTTCTCCTCAGTAATCGGGCAGACAATAAACCGGATTCCCAAGTAAGTAGTAGCTACAATTGAATATAGACCGATTCCATTAGGGGCCTCTATGGAAAACCGATATCCAATATAACTACCCACTACTGAGCACACAAATGCAGGTCCTAAAATTAATAATCCCCGCTTAATATCAATATTCTTATTTCGATAATAAGTATATGCAGATAACGCGGATGCCAGCACATCAGAAGCCAATGCAATTGCTACTACATCATAAGAATCCATACCGCCTAAAGACACCAGCATCGGTGTGATAACTACCGCTGCGGATAATCCTGCAAGACCGGTTACAATTCCTGCGCCTAAACCTGCAAGAATACATATAATAATAAAATACATGAACTGTTCCTCTACTTTAACAACTTCATGTATTTTATCATTTAATGTTTATTTTTACCAGTGCTTTATTCATTTTTTCCCTAGATTTAAACAGATTTAAGAAATCTTTTATAAATTAGTCTAGTTTATATTATCCAAACTGAACTGATGTTGTATAGTCTGTTGCAGCACCTCTGCGTTCACCGGTTTTCTCAGATATGCACTTGCCGGTGTTTCCTGATATCGTTCTTTTACCTTATCTACATCCTCTCTGCACAACAGAATAACCGGCTTTTCTTTTAAATGATCTGTCTGCCTTATAAATGTTATTCCTGCTTTTTCATCAAGTAACATGGCATCATCCAGCACAATCAAATCCACAGTATGTGTTGTCATGTAATCAATAGCAGATTTTCCAGTACTTATTACGATTACTTTATAATTCTTTCTCAGACAAAGCTTCCAATCCTTTAATAATTCTATGTCATCGTCGATAATCAAAACTGTCTTCTCTTCCTGATGAATTGCTAATTTAGAGTATACCTCTTCTACCCGATTCAGCAAAACAGACTTTTCTACCGGTTTCATAATATATCCTTCTGCTCCCACTGCAGCACAACGTTTTACTGTATCCCGGGCCTTTCTTCCTGTAAAGAAAATAACCGGCAGCTGCTTGCAGTCCGGCATTTCCC
>CAMEWU010000122.1 GCA_945946715.1 uncultured Clostridium sp.
ATTGACCGGGAAATTGGTCTTACGATGGTAACGGCATTTGATCCAACCACGAATTCTACCAATACCATATCAGCT
The DNA here is from genome assembly GCA_945946715.1 of uncultured Clostridium sp. Lineage (GTDB taxonomy): Bacteria > Bacillota > Clostridia > Lachnospirales > Lachnospiraceae > CAG-632. The sequence goes on from CAMEWU010000122.1 coordinate 76, forward strand.
GATTTCTATAATTATCTGGTGTTGGTCATTATGCTTTGCTCTAATATGCACTATTTTATTTTATCTGCAATTTGTGATTCTTTTCAAGTGATTCCGGTTGGAGGAATTGTGTTTGAAAGCGAGGCAGCATATTCCCTGGCCATTGTATTCATGCAACAGTATTTTATTATAGCCTTTCGGATTGCATTGCCTATTTTTATATCTATCACCTTGTGTAATGTGATTTTGGGTATTCTTGCAAAGACAGCACCTCAGATGAATATGTTTTCAGTAGGTATCGAATTGAAGCTGATATTGGGACTGCTTGTCATGGTGGCAACGGTGGGTTTACTACCAAATATTACAGAGCGTGTATACCAGTTAACAGAGGATACTGTATTGAACCTGTTAAAAAGTATGTATTAATACCATATCCGGAAGGATACAAAGGTAGTAGGTGACTCAATGGTTTTAGAGTATAATTTACAATTTTTTGCAAAAGAGGGACCGGGTGGTGAGAAAACAGAAGACGCAACACCCAAAAAGATAGAAGAGTCCAGAAAAGAAGGCTCTGTTGCAAAAAGTAAGGAATTGGCAAATGGAATTACTTTATTTGCATTATTTATAACTTTACGGTTTGGAATAAAGTTTGTAGGTCCCCGGTTGGTTCAGTTGTTTCAGAAGTATTGGGTACATATGAGCAGCCTTTTAGAATCCTGTGATACTCGTTCTATTCTGGAATTGTTGGTTGAAGTTGCAAAGGATGTTTTGGTTATTACAGCTCCTTTTTTAATTGTTGGTTTTGTTGTTGCATTTTTGGCTAATAAGGTTCAGTTTAAGTGGATGGTAACGATGAAGCCAATGAAGCCGAAGTTGAATAAGATTAATCCAATCAGTGGATTTAAACGATTATTTTCATCCAGAGCATTATTTGATTTATTAAAAGCAATTGCAGAAATTCTTTTAATTGGATATATGGCTTATACGGTGTTAAAAAAGCATTCCATGGAAGTGTTTGCTTTATATGATATGTCTATTGCACAATCACTGGCACTGTTAATGGATGTAATATGGGAACTTGGCATAAAGATTAGTTTGGTTATGCTGGCAATTGGTTTGGTAGACTTTATGTTCCAGAAGTACAAGCATAAGCAGGAATTGAAGATGACCAAGCAAGAAGTAAAGGACGAATATAAGAATACTGAAGGAGATCCACAGATTAAAGGTCAGCAGAAGCAACGAATGCGTCAGGCATCCCAACGACGTATGATGGCAAGTGTACCGGAAGCTGATGTAGTTATTACGAATCCTACACATTTTGCAGTTGCGTTAAAATATGATGCTAATGTACATTCTGCACCTGTGGTAACTGCAAAAGGTACTGATTTTCTCGCGGCGAAAATTAAAGAAGTAGCAAAAGAAAATAACATTGAGATAGTGGAAAATAAACCATTGGCACGAATGCTTTATTATAACGTGGATTTGGATAAAGAGATTCCGCCGGAGCTTTATAAAGCAGTTGCGGATATTCTGGCATATGTATACAATCTGAAGAAAGCCGGATAGAAGACAGGAGGATAACCATGAAGAATATAAAATTTAGCACTAGTATATTCCTTGGAATATATTTACTACTTGCTGTTATATTCATGATTGTACCTTTGAACTCTATGTTACTGGACATTCTGATAACATTTAACATTGCAATTGCCATGATTATTTTATTTAATTGTGTATTTGCAAAAGAAACACTGTCGATGTCCAGTTTTCCTACGATTTTATTATTTACAACTATTTTCAGAATTTCATTAAATATATCCTCCACCCGTTTGATTCTGATGACTGGTAATCCGGGTAACGTCGTTCGAACTTTTGGACAGTTCGTTGGTGGTGGTAATCTGGTAATAGGAGCAATTATTTTTATTGTTTTAATAATTGTTCAGATGATGGTAATTAACAAAGGTTCTGAACGTGTATCAGAAGTAACTGCTCGTTTCACGTTGGACGCAATGCCTGGTAAACAGATGGCTATCGATGCAGATTTAAGTACCGGAGCTATTTCAGATAAAGAAGCAATTGCAAGAAGACAGAAGATTCAGGAAGAAGCATCTTTCTTTGGTTCTATGGATGGTGCTACAAAGTATGTTAAGGGTGATGCAACTGCCGGTTTGATTATTACCGCCATTAATTTCGTGGGTGGTATTGTAACCGGTGTTATGATGCAGGGAATGTCCATGGGAGAAGCATTCAGTCAGTATACCATTTTGACCATTGGTGATGGTCTGGTTTCTCAGTTGCCATCCTTAATGATTTCTCTGGCGACGGGTGTTATTGTTACCAAGGCATCCAAAGAGGCAGAAATTGGGGATATCGTATTTTCCCAGTTGTTTCAGTCGCCAAGGGTCATGTATATTGTTGGTGCTGCCTTAATATTCCTGGCATTGGCCACACCATTAAAGCGAGATGGCGGTATTATCATTTATATGGGATTAGGTTTGGGCTTAATTGTTCTGGGCAGAGTCTTAAGTACCAAAAAGGAAACTGCAGAAATTGAGGAAGAAGTAGAAGCTGAAGAAGTGGAAGCCGATCAGGTGCGGCGGCATGAGAATGTGAATACTCTTCTGCAAGTGGATCCAATTGAACTGGAATTTGGTTATGGTATCATACCATTGGCAGATGTAAATCAAGGTGGTGATTTGTTAGATCGTGTGGTAATGATACGACGGCAAATTGCATTGGAACTGGGTGCGGTTGTACCGATTATTCGTTTACGGGATAATATTCAGTTGAATCCAAATCAGTATATTATTAAGATAAAAGGTATACAGGTGAGTGAAGGAGAGATTTTGTTTGATCATTATATGGCCATGAATCCTGGTTATGTGGAGGAAGAAATCACAGGAATTCCTACCTTTGAACCATCCTTCCATCTGCCTGCAGTATGGATAACGGAAGCACAGAGAGAACGGGCAGAATCTTATGGTTATACAGTAGTTGACCCGCCTTCCATTATTGCAACTCATTTAACAGAAGTAATCCGGACTCATTTGGATGAGCTGCTGACTCGTCAGGATGTTCAGAACTTGATTAATAATATTAAAGAGAATAATACTACATTGGTTGACGAGTTGATACCAAAGCTCTTGAATGTTGGTGAAATCCAGAAAGTATTGCAAAATCTGTTAAGAGAAGGAATTTCTATTCGTGATTTGGTTACAATTTTTGAAATTCTGGCAGACCATGCTGCAAATACCAGAGATACGGATGTGTTGACAGAATATGTTCGACAAGGTTTAAAACGTGCTATTTCGAATAAATTCTTTGGTGGCGAGGAAACAACTTCCGTGGTTACCTTAGACCCGAAGATTGAACAGGAGATAATGGCATCTGTAAAACAGACAGAACAGGGAGCATATCTGACACTGGATCCGGATAAAACACGGAAGATTCTGGCAGCAACAGAAAAAGAAATTGCAAAGCTGGAAGAGTCAGGACAGGCAGCAATTATTATTACATCGCCAATTGTACGAATGTATTTTAAGAAATTGACCAGTGACTATTTTAAGAATTTAATTGTTATATCATATAACGAGATAGAATCCAATGTGGAATTACAGTCAGTAGGGATGGTGACAATCGATGATAATTAAGAGATATCAGGGTGCTTCTGAGATGGAAGCAATCATGAAAGCAAAAGAAGAATTAGGAAAAGATGCAGTTATCATGAATGTGAAGACTGTGAAACACAAGGGATTTCGAAAACTGTTTAAAAAGAGTTATGTTGAGGTCACAGCTGCTGTAGATGATCCTTCTGATACACAAAAAGATCATGGCAATGGAACAGGACAAGCACAGATAAAAGAAACAATACCAATGAATGATGTAAAAATGGCGGCTTCTGTTCAGGAAACTGCTGTTGCACAGGATACAGAGGTTCCGCGTACCTCAGCAATTGAAGAACGTCTGGATAGTCTTGCACAATTGCTGGAACGACAGATTCAGGATACCAAAGAGGAAGAGAAAGAAGTCCTGGATCAGAATTCCAAAATGGTAAAACTGGTATATGAACAGTTGTTGAATAATGAAGTAACTGAAGAAAATGCCAGAGAAATCATGAGTGAAATTGATAATAATGAAAAAAAGTTGCAATTAGATGATTTGCTGGCCAGTGTATACCAGAAAATCGTTTTAAAACTGGGACAGATGAAAACCATTGAACTTGGTGAGACGAAACCGAAGGTAGTGTTTTTTATTGGACCGACAGGTGTTGGAAAAACAACAACCATTGCAAAGCTGGCATCCAAGTATAAATTAGAGAAAAAATGTAAGCTTGCCATTATTACTGCAGATACCTATCGAATTGCAGCAGTAGAGCAGATTCGCACATATGCCAATATATTATCTGTTCCGATTGAGGTGGTTTATAATGCGGGAGAAATGCAGCAGGCAATCGATAAATTCAAAGAATATGACTTGATTTTTGTTGATACTGCCGGTCGTTCTCATAAAAACGAAGAACAGAGAGAGGATGTAAAAGGCCTGCTGGAAGCGGTTCGTGATTATCAACAGGAAATATATCTGGTAGTAAGTGCTACTACCAAATATCGGGATTTGGTGAAGATTACCCAGACCTATTCTGATATATCCAACTATCGGTTATTATTTACTAAAATTGATGAAACCGGCGCGTTGGGAAATATATTAAATATTCGAATGTTAACAAAGGAACCATTATCCTATACTACATTTGGACAAAATGTACCGGATGATATTAGTATCACCGACGCACAGTATATTGCAAAACAGTTGTTAGGAGGGAACGAATGATGGATCAGGCAGAAGAGTTAAGAAAACGGGTCAGCCAGCAGATTCAGCATAGTGGTTCCACCAGAGTTATTGCAGTAACCAGTGGAAAAGGTGGAGTTGGAAAAACCAGTTTTTCTGTTAATTTGGCCATACAGTTGCGAAAAAAGGGAAAACGGGTAATCATTATTGATGCGGATTTTGGCTTGGCAAATGTAGAAATCATGTTGGGAATTAGACCACAGTATAATATGGCAGATTTAATATATAACGATAAAAATATCGATGATATTATTACCAAGGGACCATTAGATATTGGTTTTATTTCCGGAGGCTCCGGTGTTCAGGATATGGTAAACCTGGATAAGGAGCAGGTCAAGGTCATGATTTCAAAGCTGGTACGTCTGGATACTTTAGCAGATGTGATAATTATTGATACGGGAGCCGGTATTTCAGATTCTGTATTGGAATTCGTATTAAGCAGTCCGGAGGTAGTAATTGTAGCGACTCCGGAACCTACTTCTATTACAGATGCCTATTCATTATTAAAAACGGTCAATCGTAATAAGGATTTTGATGCAAAGGGAAAGAAAATCCAGATTGTATCGAACCGGGTAAGCAGTCAGGAAGAAGGGAAAGAGATTTATGATAAACTGAATATTGTATCAACCAAGTTTTTGAATATTCAGTTGGAATATCTGGGAGCTATCATGCAGGATGGAAATGCATCGAAAGCAGTGATTGAGCAGAAACCGGTTTCATTGGCATTTCCAAACTCCATTTCTACCCGGTGTTTTCAGGAAATTGGAAATAAGCTTCTGGATTTAGATGAAGTAGTGGAAGAACCACGGGAAGGAATTGCAAAATTCTTTCTGGATTTTATTCGACAAAAGAGAAAGAAGAATTAGGGAAAATTTATGCAGGAAATAATTTCAGTTGGCGACAAAGTTGATATGGAAATTTTAGTGAATGGGCAAATCGTAACAGACCCGGAAAAACACAGAGTGTTAAGTTGCCGAGTAATGGATTTGCCGGGATATGGTCTGGTTCGGATTGCCATGCCGTTTTATGAAGGAAGAATCGTACCATTATCTGTAGGTGATCAGTATCGTATGAATATCTATACAGATAAAGGAATTTATGGCAGTCGGTTTGTAGTTGTAAACCGATTAAAGGAAGGCAATTTATTTCTGGCTGATATGGAAATGCAGGAAGGATTAAAAAAAGTGCAACGAAGAGAATTCTTCCGTCACGATTGTCGCCTGCAAGCTAATTATCGTATGATTGCACAAGATGAAATTATTGAATTAAGCGAAGAAAATCAGGAGAATGTGGAATGGAAAAAGGGTGTTATACTGGATATCAGTGGTGGTGGCATCCGAATGGTATCTGAGTTTCAGGAAGATACCAGTCAGATAATACAGGTTCAGTTTCAGTTAGAGACCAATGATGGACTTCATACTTTTACGGAATATGGTAAGCTTATAGCTTCTTTTCAGAATCGAACCAATTCTGTATTGTATGAACAGAGGATAGAATTTGATAAAATCGGTGAACAGGAACGGGAACAGATTATTCGTTACATTTTTGATGAAGAACGAAAAAGAATTTCAAAGGAAAAAGGCTTAAATTAATGAAAAAAAATATTGTAATCATAGATGACTCTGCACTTATGAGAAGAGTGTTATCTGATATAATAAATAAAACTGAACAATACCAAGTGATCGGCACTGCGACAAATGGAGTAGAAGGACTAAGAGTTTTAAGACAGTTATCACAGGTTCATCTTGTTTTCCTTGACATTAATATGCCTCAGATGGGCGGAGTGGAATTGCTCAAGGAGATGAAGCGGGAAAAGATTGAAATACCAACAGTGGTTTTTAGCACAGTGGCAGAACGTTCTAGTGCAGAAACTATGGAAGCCTTGTCTTTGGGGGCTGTTGATTTCTTAAAAAAACCGGAAAATATTCTGGTCAATATGGAACATTTTCGTGAAAAAGTCATGAACATACTTTCTATCTTGGAACGTGCTGATGATGAACCATCTGTAATTGTAAAGGAGCGGGTTCAGAAAAAATCGGAGAAGAGTCAGTTGGGACGTGGTAAAGTGGTAGCAATTGCCTGCTCAACAGGTGGTCCAAGGGCATTGCAGGAAGTGATACCATACCTGCCATCGGATTTGGATGCACCGGTATTAATTGTCCAACATATGCCGGAAGGATTTACGGCATCTCTTGCAAATCGATTGAATGATATGAGTAAGATTTCAGTGAAAGAAG
>CAMEWU010000123.1 GCA_945946715.1 uncultured Clostridium sp.
CTCCATGCTTCCGCATGACATCACACAGAATCAAAGTCCCTGTTATATTATTATGATAATATTCTAATGGTTTCTCAACAGACTCACCTACCGCCTTCATTCCGGCAAAATGAATCACGCTGTCAATCTTTTCCTGTTCAAACACAGTTTCCAGTGCCTGCCGGTCCAGCAAATCAACTTTATAAAATGGAATAGAATGGTTGGTAATCCGTTCCACCCGCTTCACTGCTTCCTCGCTGGAATTATATAAGTTATCTACGATTACTACCTCATATCCTGCCTGAATCAATTCTACACAGGTATGTGTTCCAATGTATCCGGCTCCTCCGGTCACTAAAATTGCCATCGTTTATAGTCCTCCACATTTTATGTATCATCTATCACTATCATAAACAGATTACATCAGGTTATGAATTAAAATCCTCTGCTCCACTTAATACTTTTCGGACCGCAGCCCGTACGGAAGGCTCTTTCCCTTCCTTAAGCCGTGGTATATTAACACAATGCTTTACAATTACACATATACAAGCCAGCTCTAAAATCACCAGACTAATATAACTATGACTTTTCATAAAATAAAAGAATGGATATAAAATTGCTGTAGAAAAAGATGCGGCACAACCCCAGTCCGAAATCAGCATAACAGCAATTCCAATCACTGCCAAAAACAAAAATCCACGCACGTCCGTACTTAAAATAACACCTCCCAGTGTTGCCAATCCCTTACCTCCACGAAACTTCAGATAAAATGGGAAAATGTGCCCCAGAATTGCCGCAGCACCTGCAGTAATTCCGGCAATTCCAAACTCCGGAAATAGCAACTGTGCAATCTTAACCGCCAGAAATCCTTTCATAAAATCAGTCACCATTACAATGATTCCACTGGCTTTTCCCAACATCATAAATGCATTGGTGGTACCCAGATTCTTTTGACCTACATTTTTTAAATCAATCCCTTTTCCCTTGGAAAGAAAATATGAGGGGCTGATACTTCCTAACAAATACCCTACAACTAAGCATAATGCAAATTCCATGTCAGATTCTCCCCTTTCCCACGCGTATACCATCATTCACATTCTCATTCGTATAATTGTAGTATACTACAAAAAACTCTATTCGGAAACCAGAGAAATGCCTCTTTTTCATATTTTCTTATATTTTTCTTTCAAAAATCTCTCATTGCATAATTGACACCTGTCATTTATCTAACTATACTATATATAAAGTATCAATACATGGAGGACAGTCAGATGCCAGATAAAACAGATTTACGAATCATAAAAACCTATACCTCACTTACCAATGCTTTTTATGAGTTACTCAGCGAAAAAAAATTCGAAGATATTACAGTAAACGAGCTCTGCAATCGTGCCTTAATCCGTCGTGCCACCTTTTATAAACATTTTACAGATAAAAATGATTTTTTCACCTTTGTTGTAAGAAATCTTTTTGACCAGTATAGCAATACTTATGAAGTGCAACCTCATCAGATCAAACCAATTTCCTTTTATCTTTCTATTACAAAGAATATACTTCATTTTCTTTCAGAACGTGAGAAAATGGTTCGTTCTCTTGCTGCCAGCAATATGTATTCTACTCTAATGGATATATTCTGTATTGAAACCAGCAAAGAAGTTCAGGCCTATCTGGAGGAGGATGAAAAAAATGGAGCAGTCCTTCCGGCTTCTGCTGAAATTACTGCTCATTTCTTTACAGGTGCCATGGTAAGCTGCATCCGATATTGGTTTGTCTCCGACCATCATTTATCGGAAGACCAATTACTGGAACAGCTCGGTTCCCTGCTTTATGCATTTTCTCAACACTCTACAAGAGATTTCTAATTCAATTTCAAATCGCCTTCTTTTATCCAGCCCAGCTTTCGGCATATCCAGCCAAATCCCCAGGTTAATACTGCCGGAAGCACAAAGCTGATTAATACCAGTCCCAGCCAGTCCATTGGAGTAATGGCTGCTTTCGTACCTGCAGCCACATCATTGACCCATCCGGTATAAACACCAATCTGTCCCACTAATCCGCAGGTTCCCATACCGGAAGAAATAGCTTCTCCGTTCATTTCCATTTTGAATATACAGGTTGCAATTGGTCCTGTAATCGCTGATGTCAAAATCGGTGGTATCCAGATTCGTGGATTTTTCACAATATTTCCCATCTGCAGCATGCTGGTTCCAATTCCCTGGGAAATCAAGCCACCCATCCGATTCTCCTTAAAACTCATGACAGCAAATCCTACCATCTGTGCACAGCAACCTGCAACTGCTGCTCCACCTGCAAGTCCGGTCAGACTTAATGCAGCACAAATCGCCGCACTGCTGATTGGAAGAGTCAAAGCAATTCCTACGATAACAGATACCAGAATTCCCATCATAAACGGACGTAATTCTGTGGCCAGCATAATCAGTTGTCCTACTGCACTTGCTGCAGAACCGATATACGGTGCAATTCCCATAGAAAGCAGCACACCGGAACAAATAGTTACCAAAGGTGTTACCAATATATCAATCTTCGTTTCTTTTGATACCAATTTACCTAATTCTGTTGCAATAATGGCAATTACCAGAACTGCAAGCGGTCCACCGGCTCCTCCCAATGTATTTGCTGCCGTACCAACTGTCAGCATAGAAAATAGTACTAACGGTGGTGCCTGTAAGGCTGATGCGATTGCAACTGCCATTGCAGGACCTGCCACTGACTTTGCAAAGGTTCCAATATCAATCAGTATCTGCAAATGAAGTTGTTGTCCCAATGTTGCCACTATAGTACCAATCAATAACGAAGCAAACAAACCATTTGCCATTGCCCCCATAGCATCAATAAAATACCGTTTGGCCGATATTTCAATATTCTTCTTCTTTAGAAATGCTCCAACCTTACTCTTTGGCTTTTTATTCTGTTCCTCTTGCTTATTTACTGCTTCCTGCTTATCTGTCTTTGTCATTCTTCTGTCCTCTCTTTTCTCTTGCTTTTAGCATTCATGTGTGTCTGACATAGTCTGTCCTCGTAGTGCTTCCGGTTCAAAGTCCCTAAGTTCTGCCAGATATCCTTTTTCCTGCAAAGCCTGCTCAATTAATTCCATTGTCTCTTCATCCTTTGCACGAATCGTATGATAATGGAACCCGGCTGTAGCATTCTTTAAGGGACTGGATTTACCCGCCTTTAATGCTTCACAAAAATCTCTTACATCTTTTCTGGATTGTATCTTAAGTTTAGCCCTGACTTCTCCATATATCTTATGATAAATAAATACATCTACAACCTCGCCGCCTAAGTCCACAATCAGATTTAATTCCTGCTCCGTCTCTTCATCACTATGATATACCTTAAACACTTTACAAACTCCTACTTCTTTTTGAAGCAAGTATCCTTTTGGTGTAGAAAGAATCATATAACCTTCCTGTCTCAGGGTGCCAATATCCTGTACAATAATCTGGCGACTGACATTCAATATTTCTGCCAAACCACCGCCAGATAAAGGCTTTTCCGCTTTCTTTAACAATTCCAGCAGTTGCTCCTGCCGCATTTTTGCCGCCATTCTTTCACCTCCGGCTTTGTAATGGAGAAAGTATAACACCTTGGTTTACATCTGTCAATACAGCTGTAAACCAAGGTGTAAAGTTCTTTGTCCTGTTATTTACTTTTTACTTTGTATTCCGCCCCAAGACGTCTGCCACTTCCGTAATTGAAATAAATGCATCTTTATCGTGTTCCTGCACAATTGCTTTCATTTTACCAATCTGAAATCGATTTACTACAAAGTAGATAACGGTCTTCTGCTTATCCGAATAGTATCCGTGTCCCTCCCACAAGGTAATACCACTGCCGAACTCTTCTGACAATGCCTGGCTAATCATCTTCGGCTTTGTTGTAATAATCATAGCAGCCTTTGCCTTATCAAAACCTTCTACAATAAAGTCTACTGCATGAAGGGCTACATAGTATGTAACAATGGAGTATAATGGCAAAATCCAACTGTGCATTACCATTCCAACAATAATATACAAAATGATATTATATGCCATAACAAACGTACCTACAGTAATGCCCATACGTTTCGAGAAAATAACCGCCATGACTTCTACACCATCAATAGCACCGCCAAACCGTATGGTTAATCCACTTCCAATACCGGAAATCAGTCCGCCAAATACAGCCCCCAGCAATAAATCACTACCGGCAAAAGGGGAAGAAGTCGCAACGTCCACAGGAAAAATATCCCGAATCAGAAAGGATGCTACCGAATAAATAACAACTGCATAAACTGAATAAATGGTAAAACCTAATCCCTGCTTTTTATATCCATAAAGGAAAAAAGGAATATTCAAAATCAGCAGAAAAATAGATAATGTCCACGCTGCCGGTGTCACCTGCTCTAATAGCATAGCTGTGCCGGAAAAACCACTGTCATATAAATGCAATGGTGATAAAAACATTGTAACACCAATGGCATTAATAGTTCCGGATAGCGTTAACATCAAAAAATTCTTCCAACTCAACACAGCTTCCTCCTATAATGCAATATCCAATTCTACCGGACAATGATCCGAACCCAGAATATCCGTATGAATCTTCGCATCCTGTAATTTATCCTTTAAGCATTCTGAAACGCAAAAATAATCAATACGCCATCCTGCATTCTTTGCTCTGGCACTGAACCGATAAGACCACCAGGAATATATATCGGCCTGATCCGGATAAAAGTATCGGAAGGTATCAATAAATCCACTTTCTAAGACCTTAGTAAAACAAGCACGTTCTTCGTCTGTAAATCCTGCATTTTTCCGGTTGGTTTTAGGATTCTTTAAATCGATTTCCTGATGTGCCACATTTAAGTCTCCACAATAAATCACCGGTTTTGTTTCTTCCAGTTTCTTTAAGTATGCCAGAAAATCCGTCTCCCATTGCATACGATATGGCAGTCTTGCTAATTCATTTTGGGAATTGGGTACGTAAACTGTCACCATATAATACTTCGGATATTCTAAGGTAATCACCCGTCCCTCTTTATCGTGCTCTTCTATACCAATGCCGTATGTTACATTCATTGGCTCTTTCTTAGTAAAAATAGCTGTACCGGAATATCCCTTTTTCTCAGCATAATTCCAGTACTGATAATAGCCTTCCAAATTTAATTCAATCTGTCCCTCCTGCAGCTTCGTTTCCTGTAGACAGAATATATCTGCATCTAATTCCTGAAAGCTTTCCAGAAAGTTCTTTTGTACACAGGCTCGCAAGCCATTTACATTCCAAGAGATTAATTTCATTTCATTTCCTCCATAATCTGTACTGTAGCACTTGTTCCCAACCGGTCTGCTCCTGCCTGAATCATTTCCTTGGCCGTTTTCAAATCCCGAATACCACCAGACGCCTTTACCCATGCCTTACCGGCTACTGTTTTTTTCATCAGTGCCACATCAGCCGCTGTTGCACCTCCTGTACTAAAACCGGTAGACGTTTTCACAAAATCTGCTCCTGCTTCTATCGCCAGCTCACATGCCTTTATCTTCTCTTCCTCCGACAAAAGACAGGTTTCAATAATAACCTTTAACTTGGCTTCTTTCCATGCCGGATTATGTACACAGGCATCCTTTACTTCTTTCATATCATAGAGAACTTCTTCATAGTCCTTCGCCTTCAATGCCCCCACATTTATTACCATATCAATTTCATCCGCACCATTTTCAATTGCATCCACCGTTTCCAGTTTTTTACTAAGAGTCGACATAGCCCCCAAAGGAAACCCAATTACAGTGCATACTTTTACATCAACATCCTTTAATTCTTCTGCTACCAGAGGTGTATAATAGGAATTCACACAAACAGAAGCAAAATCATATTCTTTTGCTTCCTGGCAAATCCGCTTTACATCCTCTGCCGTAGCATCTGCTTTTAAGATGGTATGATCAAAATACTTTGAAAATTTCATATTTCTTCTCCTCAAATATATACATGCCACTTATACAAATGTCCCCAGTGGCCGAATCACCATCGACTCTGGGGACATCCTATATCGTTTTTATTCTTAACTTTTCTACTACTCTTCGGTTGATTCGTCTGTCGCCTGTTCTGCTACTGAAACTGTATCTTCATCAGCTTCTTCTACATCAACATCCTCAGCAGTATCTAGATTCTCGATATCTTCTGTTCCTTCCTCTTCATAATCACCAAAGTCCAGAACATCATCATCATGGAAGGTGAAATCTTCAGAATCCAGTTTTACAGAACGATAACGCTTCATACCGGTACCTGCCGGAATCAGTTTACCAAGTAATACATTTTCCTTCAAACCGATTAACGCATCTGTCTTACCCTTGATTGCAGCTTCTGTTAATACCTTTGTGGTTTCCTGGAAGGATGCTGCTGATAAGAAGGAATCTGTAGCCAGAGAAGCCTTGGTAATACCCAGAATAGACTGAGTTCCCTGTGCCGGTTCTAAGCCCTGCTCGATTAACTCTGCATTCTTCTCTTCGAAATCCAGAACGTCTACCAATGTGCCTGGTAAATACTCAGAATCTCCGCCTTCTTCAATCTTAATCTTCTTCAGCATCTGGCGCACGATAATCTCAATATGCTTATCGTTGATATCAACACCCTGTAACCGGTATACACGCTGAACTTCACGAAGCATGTAATCCTGTACAGCACGAACACCCTTAATCTTTAAGATATCGTGTGGATTTACAGAACCTTCGGTTAATTCATCACCAGCCTCCAATACCTGTCCGTCCTGTACCTTAATACGAGAACCGTAAGGAATCAGATATGCCTTGCTTTCGCCGGTTTCCTTATTGGTAATAACAACTTCCCGTTTAGTCTTAACATTGTTAATTGTTACTTCACCGCCAAACTCTGCAATAATTGCAAGACCCTTTGGCTTACGAGCTTCAAACAATTCTTCTACACGAGGAAGACCCTGTGTAATATCATCACCTGCAACACCACCGGTATGGAACGTACGCATGGTCAACTGTGTACCCGGCTCACCGATGGACTGGGCAGCAATAATACCAACTGCTTCACCAACCTGTACCGGCTGTCCGGTTGCCATGTTCGCACCATAACATTTTACACAAACACCCAAGTGGGCCTTACAAGTTAAAATCGTACGAATCTTC
>CAMEWU010000124.1 GCA_945946715.1 uncultured Clostridium sp.
AATAATGTTCATGATTTACACAGCCATATATGGGATGAATGGGCGGATGAAAATGGTTCTATCGGAAAAGCATATGGTTATCAATTAGGCGTAAAGCATCAATATAAAGAAGGAATGATGGATCAGGTGGACCGGGTTATATATGATTTGAAAAATAATCCATATAGCCGTCGTATTATGACAAATATATATGTTCATCAGGATTTGCATGAAATGAATCTGTATCCTTGTGCATATAGTATGACGTTTAATGTAACAGATGGAAGGTTAAATGCCATTCTGAATCAACGTTCACAGGATATATTAGCAGCAAATAACTGGAATGTGGTGCAATATGCAGTGTTGGTTTATATGTTGGCACAAGTCTGCGATTTGAAGCCGGGAGAACTGGTCCATGTGATTGCAGATGCACATATTTATGACCGACATATAGACATTGTAAAAGAGTTAATCAGCCGCCCTACTTATCCTGCACCCAAATTTACATTAAATCCGGATATTCATGACTTTTATGATTTTACAGTGGATGATTTTACGCTGGAAAACTACGAGGCAGGACCACAGATCAAGAATATTCCTATTGCAGTTTAAGTGTACAGAGGACGACAAATAGGTAGATTAATTGGATGAAATATATAGGTAATAAAAGGAGAATAGTATGAATGCAATTGTAGCAGTTGATAATCATTGGGCAATTGGTAACAAAGGAAGCCTGTTAGTTCGGATTCCTATGGACCAGAAAGCATTTCGGGATACAACTATGGGTAAGGTTGTGGTTTTAGGAAGAAAAACATTAGCAACATTCCCGAATGGTTTGCCATTACAGGGAAGAACCAATATTGTAATGTCTCGAAATCCTAATTTTAAAGTAAAGGGAGCAGTGGTAGTACATTCCAAAGAAGAATTATTTGAAGAACTTCAGCAATATGATTCAAATGATATTTTTGTGATTGGAGGCAGTGATATTTATGATATGCTGATACCATATTGTAAGACGGCGTATGTGACTAGAATTGATTACCGTTATGCTGCAGATTCTTTTTTTCCCAATCTGGAGGAAATGCAAGAGTGGACTCTGATAGAAGAAGGAGAAGAAAACACATATTTTGATTTGGAATTTACCTTTTGCAAATATGAGAATTCACAACCTTTAGATATAAAATAAATGAAGATAACAGGCAATGGTATGAGAGCATAAAGGAAAATAATATGAGGTTGTTTTGGAAAAGAATACTGCTTGGAGTATTCGGTTTGGCAGGGCTATGGATGTTCTGGGGATGTGGAATTGGCTCAATGGCAAATGAAAATAACAGACAAGGGAAGGTAATTTCTCCGGATAGACAATATATCATTTCATTTTCAGAGATTATTGCGGAGAAAAGAGTGACTTATGATGAATTGCAGGAACAAGTGCTTCAGAAAGCATTAGAACCTTATCAAAGTTACGCAGATGCAAATCCGGATTATATAGGATGGTTGTATCTGGCTGATACTCAAATTAATGGTCCGGTTGTACAAAGTCAGTTGGATGGAAATGGGTACTGGGAGTATTTATATAAGGATTTTTATGGGAATGACAAGTTTGCCGGTACACTATTTATGGATAAAGCATGTTCTGTTGAGGAACCGACAACTGACAACTGGATGATTTACGGACATAATATGAATGATGGTTCGATGTTTGGTACTCTGAAGTACTATCGGGATGAAGAATTTTGGAAAGAACATCCCACATTTACTTTTGTGACACGTAATAGTATAGAAACCTTTGAAGTCCTTGGAGTAGTACAATCTTGGGTATCGGATGAACCGGAAGGACAGTTTGAATACTTCTTCTTTTTTGATGCAGAGAATCAGGAAGAATTTCAGTCATTTGTCCAGCAAGTAAAAGAAAATTCACTTTATGAAACCGGAGTAGAGGCACAGTATGGAGATCAGCTGATTACACTGTCAACCTGTGACAGCTGGCATACAGAAGGCAGATTAGCAGTTATAGGCAGACGTTGCTCCGAAAAGTAGAAGGCTATCTGATGGGTAAAGATAGATAAAAGAGAAAGAATAAAAAAAGGGTCTTTGATTTTTGACAGAATAATGTTAGAATATTGACATATGCACAAAGATGAAAAAATTAAGAAAGTAGGTTTTTAGCAATGTACAAAATTGTGAGTAAGGAAGTGCTGAATCAGGCTGTAGAGCTAATGGTGATTCACGCCCCATATGTAGCCAGAAAATGTGAGGCGGGACAGTTCATTATCATCCGTGTGGATGAAGATGGAGAACGGATTCCGTTAACCATTGCCGATTATGATAGGGAAGCAGAAACGGTAACTATCATTTATCAGGTAGTAGGATATTCAACAGAATTGTTGAGTAAAATGAAGGCTGGAGATTCTGTGGTTGATTTTGTAGGTCCACTGGGACAACCGGCACCATTACATAAGGTGAATCATGTAGTGGGTGTAGCAGGAGGAGTTGGAGCCGCTCCTTTGTATCCACAGTTGCGGAAACTTCATGAAATGGGTGTGAAAGTGGATGTTATTATAGGCGGAAGAAGTGCAGAATTTGTAATATTGAAGGAAAAATTTGAAGAATTCTGTGATAACGTATATATTGCAACAGATGACGGAAGTCTTGGAACCAAAGGTTTTGTTACGAATGTTCTGACTGATTTGATTGATAAGGGTGAAAAGATTGATGAAGTGATTGCTATCGGACCATTAATTATGATGAAAAACGTAGTAAAGGTTACTCAGCCTTTGAATATTCCTACCAGTGTCTCTTTGAATCCAATTATGATTGATGGCACAGGTATGTGTGGTGGATGTCGGGTTAGTGTTGGAGGACAGACAAAGTTTGCATGTGTAGACGGACCGGACTTCAACGGATTCGAAGTGGATTTTGACGAATGTATGAAGCGTCAGACAATGTTTAAGGAAGAAGAACATAACTGTAAGATAGGAAGAGGTGTATAGACATGGGTAAGAATATGAGTTTGACAAAGGTTGTTATGCCGGAGCAGGCAGCAGAGGTTCGTAATAAGAATTTTGAAGAGGTTGCCCTTGGTTATACAAAGGAAATGGCAATGGAAGAAGCTACCCGTTGTCTGAATTGCCCAAAGAAACCATGTATGGATGGGTGCCCGGTAAATGTTCCGATTCCGGGATTTATTGAAAAAGTTGCAGAAGGTGATTTTGAAGCAGCTTATGAAATTATTACTAGTGAGAATGCTTTGCCGGCAATTTGTGGGCGTGTCTGTCCGCAGGAAAACCAGTGTGAAGGAAAATGTGTTCGTGGAATTAAAGGGGAACCAGTTGCAATTGGACGTTTGGAACGATTTGTTGCAGATTATCATATGGCGAATGCCGTACAGGGAGCGGTTGAGATTCAGAAGAATGGCAAGAAGGTTGCAGTCGTTGGATGTGGGCCTTCCGGCTTAACTTGTGCCGGTGAATTGGCAAAGAAGGGCTATGAAGTAACGATTTTTGAAGCGTTACATAAGGCTGGTGGTGTATTAAGTTATGGTATTCCGGAATTCCGTCTGCCAAAAGATTTGGTGGCTAAGGAGATTGAGAATGTTAAAAATCTTGGTGTAAACATTGAGACCAATGTTATTGTGGGACGTTCTCTTACTATTGATGATTTGATGGAGGATGGTTATCAGGCAGTCTTTGTTGGAAGTGGTGCAGGTCTTCCACGGTTTTTAAATATTCCCGGAGAGAATTTATTAGGTGTTTATTCTGCCAATGAATTCTTAACCAGAGTAAATCTGATGAAGGCCTATAAGTTCCCGGAGACACCAACACCGGTAAAGGTTGGTAAAAATGTAGCGGTGGTAGGCGCTGGAAATGTAGCTATGGATGCGGCAAGAACTGCAAAACGTCTGGGTGCTGAAAATGTATATATTGTTTATCGGCGTGGTGAGGATGAAGTTCCGGCTCGTAAAGAAGAAGTGCATCATGCAAAAGAAGAAGGTATTATCTTTAAGTTATTAAATAATCCTTGTGAAATTCATGGTGAGGATGGCTGGGTAACCGGTATTGAAGTTGTGAAACAGGAATTAGGTGAACCGGATGCTTCCGGCAGACGCTCTCCTGTACCGGTTGAAGGCTCAAATTATATAATTCCGGTGGAGACGGTTGTAATTGCAATCGGTCAAAGCCCAAATCCATTGATTCGTCAGACAACCCCTGGTTTGGAAACTCAAAAGTGGGGTGGTATTATCGTAGATGAAGATACCATGAAGACCAGTAAAGATGGTGTTTATGCCGGTGGTGATACTGTTACCGGTGCAGCAACAGTTATTCTTGCGATGGGTGCCGGTAAAAAAGCGGCAAAGGCAATTGATGAAGCATTGTCCTGATAGGAATGGTTACTTTTATGGTAATAGTGGTTTGCAGCACTTAGGCAATGGAGGAACGAAATGATAATAAAGGACTTTTATGAGGAAAAAGGTGTAAAAGCAAAACCGAATGTAAAAGGAACTGTTACTATGTGGGTTATGGGATTTCTTGCGATTGCCAGTTTGGTTGGAACCTATTGGTTTACACCATGTCTTATGGTATTTCTTGGGACCGGCACTATTTTCGTTATGATGTTTCGCGAACGCAATATAGAATATGACTATTGCTTTGCAAATGACGAAATTGAAATAGCAAAAATCATTAATCGAAAACGAAGACGGACCGCAATTCAGTTTGATATGAATAATATCCGTTTGATTGCACCGGAAGATTCTATACGATTATCCAATGAAAAGGAGAAGAATCCACAGATTCGTTTTACAGATTATACATCAGAAGAACCAACCAATAAGGTATATGGCTTTGTTTTGGATTTACGTGGTATCAGTACTTTGATTCTGATGGAGCCTACAGATGCTATGATGGAACATCTGAGACAATTGATTCCGAATAAAATGTATGAGGATTAAAGAAAATCAAAAACATCAGTTGACATTATATGTTAGATTTGGTACTATCGATAACAAATTCTAAAAAGGAGAGTGGATGGAGAAATGAGCAAGATTGTTGGCGAAGGAATTACATTTGATGATGTGCTATTAGTGCCACAATATTCCGAGGTAATTCCAAATGATATTGTTTTGACTACAAGATTGACAAACAAAATTCAATTACAGATTCCGTTGATGAGTTCAGGCATGGATACTGTAACGGAGCATCGTATGGCAATTGCAATGGCCAGACAAGGCGGTATTGGTATTATTCATAAGAATATGACCATTGAACAGCAGGCGGAAGAAGTTGATAAAGTAAAACGATCAGAGAATGGAGTAATTACAGACCCATTTTCATTATCTCCTGAACATACATTGGATGATGCAGATAAATTGATGGCAAAATTCCGGATTTCCGGTGTACCAATTACAGAAAATGGAAAGCTGGTTGGCATATTGACGAATCGGGATTTAAAGTTTGAAACCGATTATACAAAGAAAATTAAGGAATCTATGACAACAGAGAATCTGGTAACTGCCAGAGAGGGTATTACCTTAGAAGAGGCAAAACGGATTCTGGGACAGGCCAGAAAAGAAAAACTTCCAATTGTAGATGAAAACTTTAATTTGAAAGGCTTAATTACCATAAAAGATATTGAAAAGCAGATTAAGTATCCGAATTCTGCAAAGGATTCACAGGGTAGACTTCTCTGTGGTGCCGGTGTAGGTGTAACACCGGATATTCTGGATCGCGTAAGTGAATTGGTAAAAGCAAAGGTAGATGTAATTGTAATTGACTCGGCGCATGGTCAATCTGCAAATGTTATTAAGACATTGGAAATTGTTAAAAATGCGTATCCGGATTTGCAGGTAATTGCAGGTAATGTTGCAACGGCACAGGGAACAGAAGACTTAATTAAAGCTGGTGCGGATTGTATTAAGATTGGTATTGGACCAGGTTCTATCTGTACAACCCGTGTAGTAGCCGGTATTGGTGTACCACAGATGACAGCTATTATGGATGCATATTCTGTAGCACAGAAATATAATATTCCAATTATTGCAGATGGTGGTATTAAGTATTCCGGTGATATTACTAAGGCTTTGGCTGCTGGTGCAGATGTCTGCATGATGGGTAGTATGTTTGCCGGAACCGATGAAAGCCCGGGAGAATTTGAATTATATCAGGGTAGAAAGTATAAGGTATATCGCGGAATGGGTTCTATTGCGGCTATGGAAAACGGAAGCAAGGATCGTTATTTCCAGTCTAATGCAAAGAAACTGGTGCCGGAAGGCGTAGAAGGACGTGTAGCTTATAAAGGAACAGTAGAAGATACTGTATTTCAATTGATAGGTGGTCTTCGTTCAGGAATGGGATATTGTGGTTCTCGCACGATTGCTGAACTTCATGAGAAAGCACAGTTTGTGAAGATTACTTCTGCATCCTTGAAAGAAAGTCACCCACATGACATTCAGATTACGAAAGAAGCACCAAATTATAGTGTGGAATAATATGATAAAATGAGCCTTGCGACGATGTGCGCATGCGGACATCGGCATAAGGCGAAAAAAGACACGGAGACGCCAGTCGACGTGATATAGTAAGTATATACAAGGCTTGATTTCACAATTAGGTGAAATTCAAGCCTTATATATTATATATTCTAAGCTGAATATAATGATAATAAGGTTTAAAGGAGTAGCAGGTATTTTTTCAACCTTGTACCTGATAGTAGCAGCAATCTGGGTTTTAGCACAAAAGATTTATCGTAAGATAAAGTATCATGCTTCTCTTTATGACTAAATGAAACAAAAGAACCGGTTGTAAATAACAACCGGTTCTTTTGCTATATGAAGCCATAGGATAAAATATGTAACTATGGTTGTAATGGAGTCATTTTCAGTCCTTTGTACATCTTTGTATACAAGCTCTTCTCATCCTGATACAATACGAATCCACGAGCACCATCTTTTACGATGTATGCATACTTATTCTTCTGGACATTCATATATAAAACCTCATCAACGTTAAGTTCCTTAGCCTTTGCCTTTGCAGTATAAACGTTTAATGGTTCAAGCTTGAATTTTTTTACTGCTTCATCCACTGTCATAGTTATTACCTCCTATGAATTAGTTATTATTTTGGTACCAGTCTGG
>CAMEWU010000125.1 GCA_945946715.1 uncultured Clostridium sp.
TAAATCATAAGATTCCTCTTCGGTATAATGATGTTCATCAGACCAGCCAGACAGAGCAGGAAGGGTTTCGGGTGATGCAGGAAATTATGCAGGAGGAATCCAAACCAACCGCAATATTTTGTGCGAATGACACTACGGCACTAGGGGTATTAAGAGCTTTAAAACAAAATAAAAAAAGAGGATATGTTCCGTCTGTAATTTCCATAGATAATATTGCGGAATCCCAGAAAACCACGCCTATGTTAACCACCATTCATATTCCCAAAAAAGAAATGGTACATCTGGCGATTTCGTTATTATTAGATAGAAAAGAAGGAGCCCATGAAGAACATGTGCGTATTGAGCTTCCTTGCCGATTATTGGTCAGGGAAAGCTGTACATACAATAATAGATAAAAAGAAGGAGAGCAAGCTCTCCTTCGTATCATTTCATACTATTTTACTGATTCAACGTATTCGTCCATCTGTTCCCGTAAGGTGGTAAAGTCGCAAGGACCGGTCTCCAAGATTACCTTATGGTAAGCTTCTTCATCGAAATCTGCACCTAATTCATTGGATACATAATCCCGTAGTTCAACGAATTCCAGATATCCTACAAAGTATTGTGGGTAGTAACCCGGTTCTTCAATTAGCAGATCATATAAGCCCTGAGCTGCGTCCCCATTAAATCCTATCTCGTTCATGTAGTCAGCAAGGTCTTCTACCGTATATCCATAGTAATTGACATAAATATCTGCAAGACAGCAGAAAGCAATATTTTGTAATTCACCGGCTATGTACATTTGACGCACATAGTCATTATCATAATTTTCATACGTCACCCAGTTATAAGAACGCATTTCCACATACATGGCCCAGCCTTCATCATATCCTAAGAAGCTTAAGCAATCCCGAATCGGATAAGGGTCGGTAGATAAGAAATAGGTCATCTGATATAAATGTCCCGGATAACCTTCATGGGCATAAATGGCAGATAAGGAACCGCCGCTTCCGTTGTCATCGCTTCGATTCACCTGAATCACGTTGTGGGTATAATCATCAATATATGGTGTTACGCAAAAAGCAGGAGAAACTATATCTGCAATGGAAGAATCAATATCACTTATGGTATAAGTAACAGATGGAGGTGCTGGGAACTTTCCGGACATTTCCTGCTTGTAGTATTCTAAAAAGCTTTCCGGCTGGGATAATCCTTCTACAACAAAATTTTCATTTCCATAATACTCCATAATAACATCCGGTGCGTTACTATATACATCATAAACCATATCGGTAGAATCATTTAAAACATCATTTAAAACAGCTTCCATTTCTTCAATGGATTTCGCAGAACCTGTTTTGTGGGAAACGATGTATTCATAATATTCCTTACCGCCATCATAATTGCAGATACCGCCCCGGTCTTCGCTTTTTCCTTTTAATGCGTCTAATTCATTAATCGTTGTTTCATATGCAGGCAGAACGGTATTTAAAACAATATTTCGGTTCTGGTCTTTATAAGAAGCACGTTCAGTATCGCTTAATCCTTCCAGAGCATCAATTCTGTGGTCAAAGGTAGTAATCAGATAATTGTCATCGGTATGAGTTAAGAAGTCCTCACACTGTTCGATTGCATCATCAATGATACCGTCTGACATACCATATCCTTCGTCAGTCCGGAATTGTTCATACTCAATGCAATAATCAAAATAATCGTCTAACTGGTCCATGAGAGCCAGGTAATCCTCTACATCGTCCACTGAGTTGAAGTCGTATAATGACATATTAAGAGGCATATTGCTTTGTACACCGGTTATCTGACCGAATATGGTTCCCTGATATTCACAGTCTTTTACAGATAATTCCTGCTCCAAATAACGATAGAGAATGTCATAGGTCAACTGTTGTTTTTCATCCAGCTTATTATACTTAAAGGATTGAAGCTCATCAAAAGTAGCCTCCAAATCCTCCCAGTCTTCTGCTGTATTGGAAAAATCTCTGTCATCTAAATCGCCAAAGGTGGGTTCCATGTCTTCAATACCATAAGCCTCCGGGTCTTTTAGGGTGAAATGAAGATTCAGGGTGTTATCGGTTACTTCTTCAATAAATAATTCCTCTAAAAACTCATCAAATTCCGCATTGGGATTGACGGTTGCTCCCATATTCTGCCTGTTACAACCGGATACGGATAAGAGTAATGCTACACTTAAGGAAACAGCCGTTATTCGTTTTATGTATTTTTGTAATTTCATAGATGCTCCTTTTCTTACATTTTCACTAACTTACTACTATGATTATACGCATAAGGGAGCGAAAAAACAACAGTTTACGAAAAGCAGGAACGAAAAAACATTATTGTTACTCTGGGAGACATTTAGACATAATCCACTTTTTATAGAAAAGAACTGACAAGAACATGGCTATGGTCCAACCGATTGGCCACGCACACCAGATACCAATATAGCCAAATGACTTTGACAATAAGAAGGCAAGAAGAACCCGCAGCACTAAATCTGTGAAGGTGGACGTCATAAACTGCTTCATTAATCCGGCGCCCCGCAAGATACCATCAGCTACCAGTTTTACAGATATAACAAAATAAAAAGGGGCTACAATCAAAAGAAATTGGACACCGGAAAGCAAGGTTTTTTCGGAAGGATTGTCAATGAAAAAGCTGATTAAGAATCTTCCCGCAACCATATATAAAAGCACAAGGGGAATACAGATTGTCCATACCAGCTTTATGCCGGCTTTGAATCCGGCTTTGATTCGTAGGAAAATATTTGCACCAATATTTTGGGCGGTATAATTGGAGATACCATTTCCCAAGGTTGTAAGGGAGGTGATAACCAGATTATTTAATTTGATGGCGGCTGCATAACCGGCGGTAATCTGAACGCCACAATCATTAATGATACTTTGAATAATCATATTGCCGATAGAAATGAAGCTTTGCTGTAAGATGCTTGGAAGGGCAATTCCAGTGATTTTCTTTAATATTGTAAAAGAGAAAAGCCTGACAGTTCCTTCCGAAGGAATTGTTCTTAATCGTTTTAAAACCACAACCATTGCCAGAATACAGCTGACACCCTGACACATAAAAGTTGCCCAGGCAATACCGGCAACGCCCATATCAAATGCAGTAACGAACAGAATATCAGCAACAATATTAGTTGTGGAAGAAATAGCAAGAAAAATAAATGGTGTTTTAGAATCTCCAAGTGCTGAAAAAATACCGGTTGCTATGTTATATAAAAACAGAAACGGAAGTCCCCAGATATAAATGTCCAGATATAATTTGGAGTCATTCCATATCGTATCCGGTGTGTGAATCAGTGCAAGCAGGTTATCACAGAATAAAATGCCCAGGCTCATTAACATCACACACAGCAGAGTACTTGCAAGGATGGATGTATAGACAGCTGTTTTCATGTCATTATAATTTCTGGCTCCAAATAATTGGGATACAATGACGGAACAACCAATATTGCAGCCAAAGGCAAAAGCGAGGAAAATAAGAGTGATTTCGTAGCTGTTACCCACAGCAGCCAATGCTTCTTCATGAATAAATTTACCTGCAACAAAGCTGTCTGCGAGATTGTACAGTTGTTGAAAAATAACACTGCCGAATAATGGAAGGCAGAATTTCCATAATACGGTTTCCGGTTTTCCAACGGTTAAATCCTGATTCATAATAATTCCTCCGGTTCATCCTTGCTTTTTGCTATCGGAGCTATTATACTTTTTGTACAAATATATGTAAAATGTATATATGATATTTTTAACATATCAATTTGACATAGATAGAGAAAGGATATCATTGGAGAAAAGAATGAACATTAATTATGAGTATTATCGTATATTTTATTATGTAGCAAAATATAAAAATCTGACCCAGGCAGCAGAAATTCTGCATAATAATCAGCCTAATATTTCACGAACAATGAAACAGATGGAGCAGGAAATGGGCTGTAAGCTGTTGGTTCGTTCCAATCGGGGAATATCCCTGACTCCGGAAGGAGAACAGGTATATTCTCATGTAAAGCAGGCAGTAGAACAGCTACAGGTTGCAGAAGATGAAATTATGCGTTCCACCGGTATGATGAGTGGAAGTGTAGCCATTGGAGCCAGTGAGACTGCACTCCGGATGTTAATGCTCCCGGTTTTGAACCACTTTAAAAAACTGTATCCGGAAATTCATATCCGTATTCAAAATCATTTGACCAGTCAGGCAATAGAAGCGGTGAGGAAGGAACTGGTTGATTTTGCAGTGGTTGTAACTCCGGAAATAATTGAAAAACCGTTAGTGGCTTATCCGATTATTGAATTTCAGGATATTCTGATTGGTGGAAGTGATTATCTAAAATTGAAGGATAAGACGCTCTCTTTAAATGAACTGAATTCTTATCCTTTGGTCTGCCTTGGAGATAATACAGTAACCTATCATTTTTATGAAGAATTGTTCCATAGGTATAAGCTGGAATTGAAGCCGGAACTGGAGGCAGCTACCACAGATCAGATTCTTCCCATGGTAAAACACAATCTGGGACTTGGTTTTATTCCTACAGTATATGCACAGGAAGCATTAGAGAAAAAGGAGGTATTTCAGATTCCGGTGGCAGAAGAGATACCTACCAGAAAAATATGCTTTGTAGAAAATAAGAATCATATGTTGAGTATTGCAGCAAAAGAACTGAAAGAATTAATATTGGGATATACAGCTGATATAGGTTCCAATGAAAAACAGTAGACGTAAAAAGCAGCATCTGCTATTTGATAAATGTCAGATAGCAGATGCTGCTTTTATGAAGTTTCTTGTTTTAATTGGTAATTAAAATCTGTGCTTTTTGGTACATACAGCAGCCAGGCTAAGCAGTGAAAATGACAGAATCAGCATGGCTAATTGTGGTCTTTGATGATCCCCGGTCTGAACAATAGAAGTAGTATTTGAAGGGCTGATGTCAGCATCATTTGTTTGTTCAGTAGAAACATCATCTGAAGTGATAATAATTGTAGCATCAATCCATCGATTTCCTTTATATTCAAAACTTACGGTATGTGAACCGGCTGATAGTGAATTCAAGTAATCAGCTTTTAAGGTTAAAATGGTACTTCCGGATTTTAGAGTGTAGTTGGAAGGATCAATTTTAATGCCGTCCATATAAACAGCAATTAAATCTTCCAGCTTTCCGGAGCAGATGATAGTAATTGTTTGGTCTTTGCCTGGTGTATAGCTTGAAGAATTTCCTGCCGTAATCATAAGACTTGAGTTATCAGTATCAATTTCTCCTGTGTGGTTCCAATAGGCTGTATCATGTTCCAAATATCTGCGGTAAGCTTCAAATGCTTCCAGAATTTGTATGGTTCCAATGTCGGTTTTGCAATCCGATGGTACATATGTATAAAGATAACCTACAAGATTGCGATAAGAAGAACCAAAACCGGATTCCTGTAAATCTAAATTTAATGCTGCAAGAGCTAAAAGAACCTGTGCACCAGATTCAGCACTGGAGTATCCATATTCTGCATTTAAATTTGATTTCAGATAATTAAGACCGGACTGAATAGCTGCTGCAACTGTTGGATTAGAATCCTTATATGGTGCTAATGCCTGAAGAGCCATTGCAGTAGAATCAATATCTGTAGATGTGGCATCATAGATACCAAAGCCACCAGTTTCCGGATTCTGGTAGACTAGAAGACTGGTAATCATGGCGTCCCGTGTCCATGTTGCCTGTTCCGGTATGGCAGTATTTCGTGCATCTAAGGCCAAGAGGGCAAAGGTCAGGCGATTGGAGCTCATGTTCAGTGATTTATGATTGTAAATCATGGAAGCAAGGTCGGTACCATCAATATCTGTAATATCTTTTCCCATTAGGCTTAAGGTCAGAGCTACCCGTTCTATATCGGTTGGATATTCATTACCTTGCCAGGTAGAAACTTTAGCTGTAACAGATTGATAATAGGCGGCTAATTGCTCCTGCGGAATGGAAGCACCGGAAGCAAGAAGGGCATAAAGTGCCCATTCATCTCCGTAGGAATAACCATAGTCTGCGTAAGAATCTAAGCAGGAAGATGCGGCATGGGCAATGCCATCCTTGATTAACTGGCTGGTGTTAATCACAGGAGTATCACTTGGGGTAACTGTAATGGTAAGTGTAATAGGTTTTGCATTTAAAGTAGTATCCACTGGTGTACCGACGGCAGTAACTGTTCCTTCAGATTCAGCATAAATATAGTATTCAGAGCTGGCTAAGAACATATTGTTGTCCGGTGCAGTCTCGTCTCGTTTCCAAGCCCCATTTACCTTACGGTCAATGTTAATGATACCTTCTTTCGAATAGGTCCAGATTAATTCCGGCTCTGTAACACTATAGCCTTCATCTGAACGCTCACCTGTATAAGATAAGTTTAACAGTGTTTCGGAACCGGCTGGTACATCATAAATAGCGGTATTGGCGGTTACACTGACCAAAGGATTCAGATAATGATAAGTAACTGCCTTACTGTCTGTACAGGTATTTGTATTACCGGCTGTATCTATATCTGTTAAAGTTGCTGTGTAAGTAGTGGTTCCTGCCTTGTATGGAACATATCCCCGGATACCAAAAACAACAAATTCGCCAACAGCTGGATTACTGCTTGTGATAACAATATTGTCGGAATCGCTATAACTGGCATTTACAGGAGTAATCACAATGCCATCTTTGCTAGGTAAAAATGCGGTTCCCTCCTGATGAAGCGGATTTCTGCCGTGCAGTTCTATTTCCTCCGGTATTGCAAGCTGAATACTTTGAGTCGGAACATAGTTAGAGGTAACAGTAACAGTGGCAGTTATAGAAGGGTTATATTTGGAAGCAATTGTAATAGTTGAAGTTCCAGGCTTCAAAAAGTAACAGTTGCTTGAGTTAATTCGATTGTAAATCAACTCCTGATCATCTGCAGAATAAGTAAAGCAGGAAGAAGCCACGTCTACATATTCTGTAGTACCGGCATACTTTGCATGAACTTGAATGTGTATGTCTTCGGAGCCTTGCACGGTACAGGTCCCATTTG
>CAMEWU010000126.1 GCA_945946715.1 uncultured Clostridium sp.
CCTTTAATATTTCATATTTGCCATCTAATACTGTGCCTTTATCTGTCATTCTTCTCTCCCCAGATTAATATGCTTTCAACAAAATCAAAGATATATTATCCTGTTCCTTTCGCTGCTTTACCAAATCTGTTAAATAAATGCAATTCTGCCGCATCACAGTTGGATTGACACATGCATCCGGTCCCAATTGTTCCAACATTTCCTGATGACTGATTTCATGGCAAAAACCATCCGAACAAATCAAATAGGAAGTTTCCGGCAATGTAGTCCCCTGATAAAATGCAGGTTCAACAGTTGGAGAGGCTCCTATACATTGCAGTAAAATACTTCTTCTCGGATCCCGCAATGCTTCCTCCGGAGTTAATCGTCCCGCTGCAATTTCCCTTGCAACTACCGACTGATCTTCCGTCATCTGGCGCACCCCTGCAGTTGTCATTTCATAAATCCGACTATCCCCTACATGCACAATCAAATACTGGTTTTGATAAAGTAACAAGGCAGACAACGTGGTTCCTAGTCCTGCATTATTCTTTGCACCATACATTCCAAGCTTAGCATTCTCTGCAATAGCCAGAGATTTCCACTCGTCTCTGATTACATTGATATCAAATGTTTCCTTTACTGCCATAGTGGTAAAGGAGGTATCAAACCAATCACAAAATGCATGTATTACATCTTTACTTGCCAGTTCTCCCGATGACAAGCCACCCATACCATCACATACAATAGCAAACACTGCTCGTCCTTTCGTTGTGTCTATCATCTTTATGGCAATGGAATCTTGGTTTGTATTCTTTCTTAATCCTACATCTGTATTATAAGCAACAAAATAGTTCATCCATCTTCTCCTCTGTGTTCCTACCACAAACTATATGAAAATTCTTCATCTCCTAAATGCAACTTACAGCCATTTAACAACAGCTTCTCTGTACCGGGCAGAACCCGTTCCCCATTTACATAGGTTGAATTTGTAGACTTCTCATCTCTGACATAATATGCTCCATTTCGTTCAATAATAGTACAGTGAACCCGGCTGACTGCTGAATTGTCTGTAATTGTGTAATTAACACCATTTAACGACTTACCAATTACAAACTCGCCATTTCCAAGAGGTATGGTTTCGCCAGTCTTTACACGAACTAAATGCGGATTACGAACTTTTTGAGGTTGTTGCAACCCTATATCCTGCGGAAGAATCTGTGGTTGCGGCATGACCGGTGGTACTGATGTTGTCGGTTGTGGTTCAACTGGCGGTGCAACCGGTGGTACCGGCGCTGCTGGTTGTGGTTCAACTGGCGGTGCAACCGGTGGTACCGGCGCTGTTGGTTGTGGTTCAACTGGCGGTGCAACCGGTGGTACTGGTGCTGTTGGTTGTGATTCAACTGGCGGTGCAACCGGTGGTACTGGCGCTACCGGCTCTGGTTCTGCCGGTTGTGCATTCATTCGTTCAATTTTAGCATTCATTTCCTCCGGCATAGGTTCAAATTCAATTTCATCTTCCTGTATCACACCCATGACAGGAGGCGGAGCCACTACCGGTTCTACTACTGGTGGAGCTACCGGCTCTGCTACTACCGGTTCTACTACTGGTGGAGCTACCGGCTCTGCTACTACCGGTTCTATCACTGGTGGAGCTACCGGCTCTGCCACTACCGGAGTCGGTTCAACAACCTTCTCCTCAATGATTTCTATTCCGGCATCCCTCATTAATCCATGTATTTCTCTTAAAAATGATTGCAAATCAAATTCTTTATTCAAAGCTGTTAACAGCTTTGCTACATAATTTCCATCTTCGCTATTTAAATATACTGCATTTGCCAAAATGCTCCGGAAAAAATTCGGGATTTCTTCTTTCTCCATTGATGCACTTTTCCCCGGCATACAGATTAATTTAACCTTTAAACTGTCTTCGTTCATATAAATCTTTTCTGTATCTAACACCAGGTATGCCAGATTGATTCCCTGCTCTTCCATAGTTACCATCGTATGAACCATGCTTTCAAAGGATGTTAACATCAATTCCTGCGTCACAGTATCCATTAACTGTTGTGCATAGGTTTCTTTCTTATCTATGTATGCATACATATAATTATGTCCATCTTCATATGATGCACCCATAGGCAAAATACCTGAAATGCCATTCTCTTTACATTGTTTCAGTACCAGACCATCCATCATCTCTCCCATCTGGACCTGATATTCCATAACAACTCTATCGTCCCGCAAAGACTGTTTTAACATATCTACTCGCATTCTGTAACCTCCTGTTCCTTCTCCAACTGCGTACAAGTCACTATTTTTATCATATGTTACCGCTCTTCAATTGTCAACATTTTTTATCAATTTTACAGCTATTTTACTTCATTGGGGTGTATCCAAACTTCACTTGCACTTTCATATATTTTATGCAACACTTTTGATAATTCTTAACACTATTGATATAGAAATGCATTTCAGAGAGGGGTGACCGGATGGATACACAAGAAGAAATACTGATAACTCGTGCCTGCAAAGGTGATGTCGAAGCATTCGCCCAATTATATCAGGATGTATATAAGGATTTATTCCGCTTTGCACTCTATACCTTAGGCGATCCTGCCGATGCAGAAGATGTAGTCAGTGATACTGTTGCAGATGCTTTTGCAACCATACATAAACTTCGAAATGCTTCCGCATTTCGCTCATGGATTTTCAAAATTCTTACCAACAAATGCAAAATGGTATTGAAATGCTATACTCAGCGTCCTTATGAACTGGATTCTGAAATCCATATGCCGGATCGGAATTATGCTGAAATTCAGGATGTAAGAAACGCCTTTGCCAAACTGAGTACAAATGAACGTTTCATCCTGTCATTAACCGTATTTGCCGGTTACTCCAATGAAGAAGCTGCTAAGATTCTTCATATAAAATCCGGCACCTTACGTTCTATCAAAAGTCGTGCTATGGATAAAATGGAAGCCGATTTATCCGTATCCTGAAAGGAGGAATTCAAGTGAACGAACAAGATTTTAAAACATGGCTCCGCGAAAGAACAGATGCAACACCTGTTCCGGACGCCCTTTTACCAGAACATATATCAGAACAATTACATACAACTCCACATCCAAAAAAATGGTATCAGCATCCCGGGCTGAATATTGCCGCCACTTTTCTGCTTATTGGAATTATCAGCTCTTCCATCTGGGCAGTAAATTATGCCAACAACCATTTATTTTCCACAAATGAATCCTTTGTCAAAACAGATACAGCCATGGAGGGCTCTCAATCAAATGAATCTATAATTAATGAAGGAGATACCTCTTATCAGAAAAATACGATTGCCGCTTCTTCTGACACTTTTGAAGCAAAAACTGCAATTCAAACACCTGAAAGCTATCGCCAGCTCTATAAAATTATGGATGGACTTCAGGTTAACTATCTGGATAAACTATATGGAGAAACAGTACAAGATATAGGCACCGGTGAAGCCAAACAAGAAAATTCTATGATTGAAACGGATGACATTGCTTCAGGCGAGTCAACTTCAAAGAATGAAAATATCGATTATTATGATACGAACTCTCAAGTAACTCAAGTATCAGAAGCAGATATTGTTAAAACAGACGGAACTTATATCTATTCCTGCTGCTATCAAGGGGATTACAGTCTAAATGCAGTTGCAATTGCAAAAGCAGAGAATGGAACTCTGACTGCCTGTAGCACCATTTCGCCGGAAGATATAGAAAACGAAATTAATTGCACGAATTTCTATATTGCAGAAATGTATGTGACCAACCAGAAATTAGTTCTATTATGTAGTGGTTCCACCACCATACAAGACTTTGCTTCGTATGATTATGCCTATAATCAAAATACCTATATTCTAACCTATGATGTAAGCAAACCAGAAAAACCAGTTCTTCTTTCATCCCTGATGCAGGAAGGCAGTTATAATACTTCCCGTTGTACCGATGGTTATGTATATACATTTTCAAATATGGCTTCAAATGTACCTGAACATTATCGAAACTATGACAGATATGTGCCACATATTGAAGGTTCCCGTTTGGACTGTGAAGACATCTTCCTGCCAAAGTGTCCGGATTCTGCTTATTACCAGATTATGACCGGTATGTCACTGGAAGAGCCAGATGATTTTATCAGTTCCAAGGCTGTCTTATCTGCCTCCGGTACTTACTATGTCAGCACAGACAATATCTATTATGCACAGCAAAGCTGGGATCAGGACTGTACCAAAACAGAAATACTAAAATTCAGTTATTATCAGGGTAACATCCAGCCGGAAGGCAGCATCACTGTTTCAGGATACCTGTTAAATCAATTTTCTATGGATGAATACAATAACTATTTACGGGTTGTTGCCACTGTTAATTCACCCAAACAGACCAACGCACTTTATGTGATTGATTCGGATATGAACCTTGTCGGAATCATTGACCAACTGGCTCCAGACGAGCGTATTTATTCTGTTCGTTTTATGGGAGATACCGGCTACTTTGTTACTTATCGGGAAACAGATCCATTGTTTTCTGTAGACTTATCAGATCCTACTAATCCAATAATCATGGATGCATTGAAGATACCGGGTTTTTCCAATTACCTTCATTTCTATTCTAATGATTTGTTATTTGGATTTGGCGAAGAAATAAACCCTTCCACCGGGGAATCTATAGGACTAAAACTATCTATGTTTGACATCTCTGACCCTTACAATATTACAGAACTTGATAAAACAGTGCTGCCGGATGTATATTATTCTGCTGCACAGTATAATCATAAAGCACTTCTGATTGACCCGGAACGCAACCTAATTGGATTTTATGCAGAATGTTATAATGATACCAAATACGAATATGGCGAGAACTACATGATTTATTCCTATCAGCCTGGCAAGGGATTCCAAAAAGAATTCACCTGTAATTTGACAGAAGATGAGATTTTATCAGAAGGTTCTGAATATTACGGCGAAAGCTTCTATAATACTCGCGGGCTTTATATTGATAATTACTTATACCTAGTGTATGGCAACCGGTTTTGTTCCTATGACTTGGATACCTTTGAGAAAAAAGAAGGTCTCATTGTACGCGGGGATGAACAGCACATTCATGCCACATATTAATAGGTCTGTTAGCCTTCCTCTACACAAAGAACTCCCCTTGCAGCTTATAACTGCAAAGGGAGTTCTTTTCTTGAATTACGATTCTATTTATTGTGTTTCTACATGTTCTTCATAAGTTTCTGTAAAAATATGACTACCTGTTTCTTCATTATCTACATGATAATACAAATAATTATGCTCCGCAGGGTTCAATACTGCATTTAAGGATACCGCACCCGGATTACAAATTGGTCCCACCGGATGTCCGGTATACTTATAAGTATTATATGGTGATTCCACTTCCAAATCATCGTACGTAACCTCTGACTTATCGTATAAACCTTCTGTAATGGGATACAATACCGTCGGACACATTTGAAGCATCATTCCCTGCTCCAGCCGGTTATTAATTACACCTGCAATAATCGGACGTTCATCATCTATCTTTGCTTCCCGTTCAACAATCGCTGCCCGATTCACTACCTCAAAGGCTGTATAATTCATAGCCTCAGCCTGTGACTGCATACTATCCGTGTATACCTCATCGAATTTTTTCAGCATCATATCTACTAAATCATGAGCAGTTGTATCTTCATAAATATCATAGGTTGCCGGAAACAAGAACCCCTGCAACCGATAATTCACGCTAATTCCCTCCGGAATACTATCCAAAAAATCATAGTCATAGGTGTTTTCCTGAACAGCCTCCAGGAACTCTTCTTCTGTAAACAGCCCTTCTGAATCCACCCGGGCCGCAATCTGCTCAACGGAAAATCCTTCCGGTATAGTCAACGTTGCCATTACGGTCCGTGTTGGCTCTACCTTTCCCAGAATTTCAATCATTTCCCATGTACTCATACCTGTATTTAATGTAAATTCGCCCGGCTGTAGAACTCCCCGATATTCGGATTCCTTTACCCGTTTTACAAATGCAGATGGAAATTGTATCAGACCATTGTCTTTTAAAATCTGGGCAATCTGCTTTGTAGCAGCACCTTCTGGGATTACCACAACTACATCCTCACCCTGTGTAGATTCTGTTCCCTGATACTCATCCTGATAAATCTTATACTGACTATATCCATAAATCATGATTGCCAGTATAATTACTAACACTATCGATATTACAATTAATGGTTTTGGATTTTTCATTCGTATCATCCTTTACATATTACTAACACTTATTACATCTTTTCCGGTTCCGGATACTCTACGCCAAAGGTTTCCACTGTAACCGTCTTCATTCTCTGGTCTTCTAACGGACGATCCATATAGTCTGTACGAGTTTCTGCAATCTTATTTACTACATCCATTCCTTCTATTATCTTTCCAAATGCGGCATAAGAACCATCCAGATGTGGAGATGTCTTATGCATAATAAAGAACTGAGAACCCGCAGAATCCGGTGCCATAGTTCTGGCCATGGACAACACACCCTCTGTGTGCCTTAAATCATTCTTTACGCCATTGGCAGAAAATTCACCTTTAATACTGTACCCCGGACCACCCATACCGGTTCCATCCGGGCAGCCACCCTGAATCATAAAACCTGAAATCACACGATGGAAAATCAATCCATCATAATATCCTTTCTTTATTAGTGAAATAAAGTTGTTTACTGAAATCGGTGCAATCTCCGGATATAATTCCGCTTTCATCACATCACCATTTTCCATTGTTATGGTTACAATTGGATTTGCCATTCTTCTTTCCTCCTAAAACATCATTATACCATTTAACAGATTATACATCTTTATATTTATATCTGATTTATTCCCAGAACCCTTCCAGTGTTGCAAAATAATCTTCCGGTGTTTCTGCCCGGCGGATTAGTTTTACAGAGCCATCTTCCTGCAATAATATCTCAGCTGATTTCAATTTACCATTATAATTATAGCCCATAGCAAATCCATGTGCTCCGGTATCATGAATT
>CAMEWU010000127.1 GCA_945946715.1 uncultured Clostridium sp.
GACTGCAACAAGCTGTATTAAGCTCAAAAAACCGGCTGTTCCAATGGAAATATAGTTCCAGTATTTCTTTAAGAATATACTGAGTCCTAAGATTCCCGCTAGAATCACAATCCATATAATAAGATTAATGATAGTAAAGGATTTCAGCTCTTCCCACCTCATTGGACTGCCATCATTTTCACTTAACTTGATATTCATAAACATATTTTGAATATAGGATGCTACTCCTATCCCCAGTATAACAGCACTTATATACTTATTTACCTTCTCTGGAAGTGTAGCAATCAGCAAGCTGATTCCAATCCATAATAAAACGCCTATGATTAGGAATATCCAAAAGAAATCAGAGTATTGAAAAGCGAAATCCTTACGGTTTCCCGCATAGATTTCCAATGGTCCTAATATCAAATACGATATAATAGGAAGCAATACTATGACACAGCTCTCTTTTACTTTATCTAAATATTTCATTGCTGGATACCTCAACTTATTAATAGAGTTACTTTCCTGGTTTTAATATATGTTTCAATTTTCTTCCCACACGGAATGCCAGGTTGCTTCGAATCCGATTCAACTCTGCATTAGCATTATTTAACGCAATGTTTGTAGCATCTAATGTGTTATTTACTTGACGAAGCTCATTATTCAAATGATCAACCAAATCATAATTCGTGATTTTAGATAACTTCCAAGCTTCTTGCGGTAATGGGGTTTCCAATCCTTCAAAAATCAGTTTTCTGTCAAAATCATTACATAAGGTTAATTCTCTTATATATTCTTCATACAGTTCACCATATGCATCCGACATATCCTGAAGTGAAATTTCTGTAAATGTAGTTGCTATTTGCTTTTTGTAGCTATACTCTTCTTTATCTTTTAATATACGATTTAGTTCTTTTGCCATCTTTACTCCAGACATATCAACCGGAACTGTCCACCCGTAACCATTCCGTTTCACCCGTTCACCAACTGCACCAATATCAGTCACAAATACAGGAATATCACATGTAATTGCTTCTGATATAGTGTAGCAGAACGTCTCTGGCCAAATTGGCAAAATACAGATTAAATCTATGTTATATTCCTTCATTAACTTCGGTAAATCCTGCTGGCTATAAGTACCATGCTTATATAAATTGTCCTGTTGAAGATTAACCAGAACCGGGTCTGTCACCGTGCCAAAGACATGCCAATTCACGCCTTTTTTCAAGGACATTATCATTTCAGCAGCTTTCTGGCTTCCCTTTTCCGGAACCATTCCTCCGATAAAGGCAATATTCCAACCATCCTCACTTACTGCAATAGGAACATGATGCTTCATAACATTACCATCCGTATAATAGAAATTACCAAGCTTCATAATTAAGCGCATCTGAATGTCTTTATCAAAGAATTTTTCATCAAAAACGTTATAACTAAATCCGGAGAAAAAGTAGCGTTCATCTTGAAAATGATTCATTACATCTAATCTGGCAGTTTTAGTACATTCAAAATAGCATACATCATCCCCTACGGTTATCTCCAGATAAGGAATTACATCATTGGAATCTACCCCTTCTATATATGCCCATCCGCGAACGGTATATGGATTCTGACTGTCTTCCAGAATTGCATCCCAGCTCACATGAACTTTGTCAAACACTTGGATTTCCTCATTGCTAAGTTCAATCTTCGTCTCAGCTAATTCCATACCATGTTCAATCACCGTCATCTTTTTATCAAGTCCGGGATGATACAGATTAACAAGATTCTTAGCCGCTTCTGAAGGTATTATAATCCTGTCACAAAGTTCTAACATATGCCGGCATAAAGGTCGCCACTTCATTAAACATGGATTGCCTGTTGCAATACCCATGTTCTTTTTTAAGCAGGCTTCGCACTTATCCATACTCCGATAGCCATCACAATGCACTCCATCCCCATTAACCAGCTTTACATTTGGACAAATATAGTAATAGTCATGCATGGTCAATATAATTGGGATATTCAAATCATGTGCAGCATAAATCATGTCAAAACTTAAGCCATGTGTATGATGAACATGAAGCACATCAATCTGAAATGCCTTATATAAGTTTGTGAATAAGTTATACAGCCGACTATCCTTTTCCCTTGGTATGGAATCTTTTTCACCAATAAAATATTTAAGTGAGACGGTTTCATTTCCATTATACAGTGTTACTCTTAAGAACTCCCTGTCTCTGGCTGCTACATATACATTGTATTGATCTTTTAAGTGGTATACCAGATCCCGTACATGAAACTGGGTTCCACCTACATTATCCAAAGCATCCTTTCTGAAATCAGAGTGTACTACATACATCAGATTCTTTTTCTTTGGATCTGCTTTTGCATAGATATCAATGTTGTCCCGAATATATTTATCCGGGTTTTTCATACAATATTGATGATTCCGTTCCATCTGAGCCGGATATCGTTCTACTAGTATTTTATCATGAGCTTCAATCAATTTCTTCTTTTCTTCACTTACAAACGAAACCGTACCCTTATGATATATAAAGGTATCATCACACATTACATGGATATAGCCAAACTGTTCTGCACGATTACAGAAATCATTTTCTTCTCCGTATCCTCTTTCAAATGTCTGAGCATCAAATAAACCTACTTCCCGAATCACTTGTCGCTTAATGAACATGCAGAATCCAACAGCCACCGTAATGCGAGGATATACATGCATGCTTGCACGTTCTACAATTGCTCCCAGTTCATCGATGGTAAGATGCTCCGGAATCTTATTATCCATACACATAATTGGATAAGAGCACAAGGTTGCACTATTGGACATAGGCGTTACCGTACCAATTTCTGGTTTGGAGTATGCACAGGTAATGATTTTGTCTACCCATCCTGACGTCACTATGGTATCTGAATTTAACAAGATAACATCCCGGTCCTCAGAATACTGCATGCCTTTATTCACATTATTGGAAAAACCGGCATTGCTTTCATTGTTAATAAATATAATATTCTTTTCCTGAATGGATTGCAGATATGGCAGCATTCTTTCATCCGTACTGCAATCATTAATTAATATGAGCCGATCATATGTTAAATCCGTGTACTGTTTTAAACTATCGATACATTTATTCAAATCCTCAAATGCATTATAGATTGGAATAATAATATCAATTGGTCTTCGAATCACATGATTCTGTGATTGTATTCTGTTTTGTCTAAAAGTGTTTAATTTACCCTGAAGAATGGCATCATTAATATATTCCAGTGAACCTTTAATGGTTAGCTTACTTATGGGTTCATCCTCTACTCCAAATTCATACTGAGGATCAAAGGTCAAGAATTCATCAAAACCATCTTCTGCCAGATAACTATTCTTTGACTTAGGAAAAATCTTACCGTCTGCATCAATATCCACAATCTTCATGCGAATCAAACGATTCTCCATAGGATCCCATCGAAGTCTATTTATTTTTCTATCATTTGGAAGTTGAAAAGTGACTTGAAATGTACCATCTTGAATCCTTAACATTGATT
The DNA here is from genome assembly GCA_945946715.1 of uncultured Clostridium sp. GTDB lineage: Bacteria > Bacillota > Clostridia > Lachnospirales > Lachnospiraceae > CAG-632. The sequence goes on from CAMEWU010000127.1 coordinate 3,517, forward strand.
GCACTTTGTCCGTTTCATTGTATCCGTTACCATAATCTATATACAAATAACTATTAACTATGTTCCAATCATTTATGTTATTTCTAAGATTATCAATAGATAACAAATCTTTACTAATACTATAATTTTCTAAGGAATCTGAACCAACGTATATCTTACAAAAATAGTAATTCCAATCGCCATATACCGATACCCACTCTAAATCCACATCAAAAGAACGCAGCATTTCTTCTTTGCTAATAAGCATTGACAGCTGGCTGCCTTTATTATATAACTCATTGATAATCCGCCACTTAATAAATCCTACCGGGACAGGAAAATCAAATATCCATTCGCAATCAATGATATAATAGACATCGTTAATATAAAATACATTATCACAAATCAAATCAATATTTGCCTGAGTAATGCATAGTTCTTTTTTGTCCTCACCTGATGGTCCAAATACATTTTGAAATTCAGCTGTATGATAATAAGATTCTTCTGCATTAGCAAACGCCACACCAAAAAAGGCATCTAAGGTTCCCATAACAGCCTCTCGATTTCCTTCCTTAATGTAGTTCATAATTACAGAATTCAAGGTTTTGTTATCTAAATAATCATAACGAAATTCTGTTTCAGAAGTTTCAGAAGGTACGCATTGCATCACTCCAGCTTTTCTCGTACTGTTATGAATCATCTGATTAATATGTTTAGCCGCTTTTATAGTCAATGGCAGCTTAGTTACTACTTTCTTCCCGTCCAATTCACTAATTTTAGTCATAATACGGAATTGCTCGGAACGATCATTATTAATCTTGACATATGTTACTTGTTCTTGCTCAATAATTTGCTTTTTACTTGCTATTACCAGAAAAGAATTTGCCAGCTCTGCCATAATTCCTTCCTTTGCAAGACCTCGTGCAGCCTTTGATTCATTAAATAACAAAAAGCGTTCGCCATTTAAATTATAATAATCCCGTCCATATTCATTTTCTACAAATGATTCGTCTGTAAAGATTTCATTTGGAAATTTATAATCTGGATATGGATAATAGAACTTTGTATATTCTAATCCTGCTTCATTTAATATCTCACACAATTGTTTTTTTCCAAAAGTCCGCACAGAATGATTTCCTTCGTAATCATTTACCCCTAAAAAGTATTCATTTGTGTGGTCTTCCGGTGCCCCTGCAAAATATTTCAAACCATACTTATTCTCAATTGCTATTATTACTTTTCCGTTCTCTGATAAAAATCGTGTGATATTTGACAGAAAATCAACATAAGGATTATCTGTATTTGTAAAACTCATTGCATATTCAAATACACCATTTAACACAATATAGTCGAACTTCTGTCCAAATTCCATGTCATTCAGATTTCCTACATAGATGGACAAATTATCCACATTCTGATTCCGTTTATAATTAATAGTCGCTCGACGTTTTGATAGCTCTACAGATACGACTTGTTTTACTTTTGAGCAAAGCATTCCTGTAATCGCGCCACAACCGGAACCAATTTCCAACAGACATCCATTGGAATCAAAAGGATACCAATTCAAGATATTTTCTCTTACATTCGACAAATGATAAACAATTGGATATGATGCATTCTCCATTTCAGAAATGCTCTTTTGGTGTTCTACCATATCTAACAATACATTTTCAATATCTCCATCAGAATAAAAATCTTGCTCTGTATAATAATCCAAAATAAAATCTGCCATATGTCACCTCACATATCTTACTGAATCACAACTTTTGAATGCATGTCATAAAACCCAACCGTATTATGATCAGAAACCACGGTAATTTCACAAACGTCATATAACCGATGATATACACGGAATTCACCATCTTTATAACCGGTACAGCCTAATGACAATAAATACTGTCCTCCCTGAAGGGATATTTTCTGCGTAAATGTAATTATGCGAACATCTCCTTCTTTTTGCGGCTCTACATATTGATGCTCAAACATGGAATTCGTTCCTGTTATTTCTGTTCCTCTTAAATCTTTGATTGTAAATGCAAAAATTGGCTCTTGTATGGTTGTTGAAAATTTCACCTTCATTTTGATTGTAAATTCTGAGTCTTTTTCAATATTTCCAGTAATGGTTCCATGATTATCAATTATTGCAAAATCAATGATACTTGCGCTACCATCACCATATTCTACCGTTTCCGGGTTTACTACCAGATTTTCTTTCCATGTTTGATGTTCTGCATTTGCACTTTCTCGTAATTGTTCCGACTCGGATTTCTTTGATTCCCCATTTGTTGAATCCGTATTTGTTGGCTCTGTAGCTTCAGCTACAGCTTCACTTTCATTACTTACCAAAAGTTTTTTGTATAAATCTACCATTTCCTTTGGTGTACCTTCTGCAAGTTTCTCTCCTTTATTTAAGAGTATAACTCTGTCACAATACTTGCTTACACTACTTAAGTCATGGCTGACAAATAGGATTGTCTTTCCGGCTTCCTTAAATTCTTCAAACTTATGATAACATTTAGCCTGAAAAAACACATCTCCCACTGACAATGCTTCGTCTACAATTAAAATCTCCGGTTCAATATTAATGGCAACTGCAAAAGCTAAACGCACAAACATTCCGGAAGAATAGGTTTTTACCGGTTGATTTACAAAATCTCCAATATCTGCAAAATTCAATATATCTTCTAATTTAGCATCGATTTCTTCTTTTGAAAACCCAATCATTGTACCATTCAGATATATATTTTCAATTCCGGTATACTCCATATTGAATCCCGCGCCCAATTCAAGCAATGCTGAAATCCTGCCATTTACTTTCACTTCACCTTCAGTCGGATTCAAAACTCCGGTAATAATTTTTAAAATCGTAGACTTACCTGAACCATTTGTGCCAATAATGCCCACGGTTTCACCCTTGTGCACTTTAAAATTAATATGATTTAACGCATAATGTTCTGTATATCGTTTCTTTCTGCTAATTCCCAATGCTTCTTTCAAACGGTCGGTATGTTTATCATATAATTTATACATTTTACTCAGGTCTATAACCTGTATTACACTCTCACTCATCTTATATCTCCTACAGCACATCTGCAAAGTGTACTTTTAATCGGTTAAATATTGCGGTTCCCAAGCCTAATAGACCTATCGTTAACAGCCAAAAGTAAGCAGTTCCATAAAAGTCATCCCAAAACCATGTTTTATATATCAAAGCATTACGATATCCTTCAACAATATAAAACATTGGATTTAATTTCAAAATCCATTGCAGATTTTCTGGCAGCATTGTATAACTCCACATAATTGGTGTTGCCCACATACCAACCTGTAGAACAACTCCGATAATTTGAGATAAATCCCTGAAGAACACTACTATGGAAGCAGTTGCATA
>CAMEWU010000128.1 GCA_945946715.1 uncultured Clostridium sp.
TTAAAAAATTTTTCCAAATCAGCCATTACAAATCCCCCTGTCATACGATCAATATTATGGTTATTCTACCATAAAGTGGTCTAAACTACAATATGCATGTGTCAAACTACAATATAGTTGTAATTTAAGCATAATTTAGGGATGATGTCATATGAAATATTTTGCATGGCACTCTTAAACAATAAAATCTTGTATTTTAATCTAAAATATGGTAGGATATTTTATAAATTGTTTTAGAAATTTATAAATTCTTATTTAAAGAATTGAGAAATGAAAAATCGTTGAGTGGAAACAAAAAGCATAATAATGGGGCTTTGCACAAAAAGTTCTTAAGAAAGGCGATGCACTATGAGAAAACGAATTTTAAGTATCATCACAACTCTGGTCCTGTGCTTTAATCTGCTGCCGATAGAGGCACTGGCGGCAGGAACAGCAACAAATGTGACCTATTATGACTGGAATAGCAGCACAAAGCAACTGGAGCAGAAAAGCTGTTCCGGCGCTACTGAGGTGGAGGCGGGGACTACCACATGGGATAATACCTGGTATGTGGCGAAAGGCGATGTGACAATTAGCAGCCGCGTCACCGTCAGCGGTGATGTTCACCTGATTCTGGCGGACGGATGTAGCCTTACCGTCAATGGCGGTATTGAGGTAGAGAAAGATAACAGTCTGACCATTTATGGTCAGGCTGCAAATACCGGCAAATTGACAGCGACGGGTGATGTTGAATGTGCGGGCATCGGCGCAGATTTTATTCCAATCGATAAAGATATAACCGTAGAAAGCGGGGCTATTACCATCAACGGCGGCATTATCGAATCCACCGGCGGAAGATATGGCGCAGGCATCGGAAGCGGCTATAACGCACGGGTCAGCACTGTAGCCAATAATAAAACTATTACCATCAACGGCGGAAATGTAACATCTAAAGGCGGAGATAGTAGCGCTGGCATTGGTGGTGGCCGAGATCAATACATAGGAGATATCATCATCAATGGCGGCAAGGTTAACGCCACCGGCGGCGTTGGCAGTGCGGGTATCGGCAGCGGTGCTGCCAGCAATTCCAGTAGCGCCGTCTATGACGGTGGTTCGATTACCATTACCGGTGGTGATATCACTGCTGACGGTACTGGTACAGGTACCGGTATCGGAGCGGCCGGTGTAGCAAACCTCAAAGTAGTTATCAGCGGCGGTGAGATTACTGCCACCGGTGGAAGTAGAAGTGGTGGCGCCGGCGCCGGTATCGGCGGCTGTGGCATTATTACCATCAGCGGCGGTGAGATTACTGCCACCGGTGGTGCAGACAGTAAAACCAATTATAAAGGCGGCGGTGGCGGTGCGGGCATTGGTGGTTGCTCATCGAACGGTAATGGCAGCTCCGGTGGCGAGATTACTATCACCGGAGGCACAATAATTGCCACCAGCCCACAGTGTGGTGCCGGTATCGGCGGCGGTGGCGGTAAAGAATATAACGGCGGTGACAGCGGCACCATCCGTATCAGCGGTGGCACCATCACTGCTACCGGCGGCTTAACAATTACATCTGGCTATGCTTATGGTGGAGCAGGAATCGGTGGAGGATGCTACGCAGGAGGCAAAAATATTAGTATTACCGGTGGTGAAATTACTGCCATCGGCAGAGACGGCGGTGCAGGCATTGGTGGCACCAAAAACTCAGGTGGAGGCGAGATTGTTATAAGCGGTGGTACAATCATTGCCGGTGGCAGCGGTATTGGTACGGCACCGGATATCGGCCCCGGTTCTGGAGGAAACGGCGGTACGGCTACCATCAGTGGTGGCACCGTCACTACTAACGGCGACAATAACGAAGGTATTGGTGGTACCTTCCAAACTACGGAATCAGGGAATGCCGTTGTTAAAACAGTAAAAATTGATGACAAGAGTAAACAATCCGAGTGGAGCGGTATTATTTTTGAAGCTGACAATGGTGGAGTTTATGGTACTAAGACACAGACTCTGAAAAGTCCATTTACCATCGGCGAAGCCCAGAATTTGCTTATTCATAAAGGAGCAACACTGGACGCAGGCAGTCGTCTGACTAACAACGGCAGCATCTATGTGGATGGTGTCCTGAATGGCACAGTAAGCGGCAATTTGTATTGCCGTCTTACACTCAACAACTGTACCACATCTTCTGCCACTACGACATATAATAATGCTACTTATGTCGTGCCGGGAACTATAGTTGCTATGAAGGCGGATAGTCCGCTGGCCAAATTTGAAAGCAATGAGGTTGAAATTGATGCGAATGACAAATTTACCATGCCGTCCAAGGCAGTGAGTGTGGATTGCACTTTGATGAGTGCGGTGACCATCACCACCCAGCCTAAGGATAAGGCCATAGATTACGGTGAAACCGCAACTTTGTCGATAGAGGCCAGTAAGCACAGTGCTCTCACAGAGGATTTGACATATCAGTGGTATAAGGATGATGAGGCGATTTTAGGAGCCACTCAGGCAAGCTACACTACACCGGATAACCTCAACGCAGGTACTTATTCCTATAAATGTATCGTTAGTTGTGGAGATGAGTATGCTGTAAACAGCGATTCTGCCACTGTGACAGTGAGCAGTATTGGTGGCAAAGTAGAAATAACCGGTGACCCGGGCAAGACCTATGACGGCACAGAAGTGTCCATGGTGGGTAAATACAGTACTGTCGGCGACGGTACAATTGTAGTGGAGTATAAGACCAGGAATGCGGAGGATAGCACTTATTCTACCGATGCGCCTAAGAACGCGGGCGACTACACCGTCCGGGTTACCAAGGCGGCAGGAACCAATTACAAAGAAGCCTGTGCCACAAGGGATTTCACCATTGCACCTGTGTCCCTGACAATGGTTGGCTTAATGGCTACAAACCGGGATTATGAAGCGGGTAATACCAAGGTTGGCATGACGGGAGGTACGCTGTCCGGAATTTTGTCCGGCGATGAAGGTCAGGTAAATGCGCAAATTCCTGCTTTCGGCACAATTGAAAATGACAATGCCGGAAATGACAAGACAGTAACATGTAACATTACTTTGACCGGCGACAAGGCAGGTAATTATATTTTGACACCGCCTACGGTCACAGTGGACATTTGGAAGGTTTCATCCGGCGTAACAACAGCTCCTTCAGCAAAGACCGGCTTAACCTATATCGGAAAAGAGCAGGAACTTGTTAATGCAGGAAGCACAACAACCGGTACTTTGCAGTATAGTACCAGCCGGAACGGAACGTATTCAGCAGCCATTCCTATGGGAACCGACGTAAAGGAATACAGTATATGGTATAAGGTTGTGGGTGATGCAAATCACACTGACAGCGAACCGGCTGAAATCAAAGCAAGTATTAATCGGTTTGATATCACAGGCAAGGAACTGACAATCACACTGGGAACTGCGTTGACTTATACGGGTGCAGAGCAGACACAGAGTATCGAAAGCGTAAAAGTTGGAGATTTAGTTCTTGCAGCAGGTGACTATACTGTTACCGGAAATACAGGAACAGATGCCGGTACCTATACATTGACGGTTACAGGACAGGGCAGTTTTGAAGGAAGTGCAACGAAGGACTTTAGCATCGCTAAAAAGTCGGCGATTTCTGTAGCGGATATCAATAAAAGCTATGTCTATACTGCCGGATCGAAGGATGCTGTGGTCAGCATTGACATTGCGGGATATCTTCCTAATAACAGGGGGACTACAACATATTCCCTTGCCGACAATGCAGCAGCATATATCACAGATGAATCTGTTGATAGCGATGGAAACCTGACTTATAAGGTGGGCACGAACGGAAGTATAGGAGATGTCACTTCATTGATTGTGACTGCGAATTCTCTAAATTATGAAGCCATTACAGTAAAAGTAAATATCAAAATTGTTGATAAATATATTGTGGCAGAAAAGGAAGAGTCCAAGGTAGCCATTACGGGAAGCAACACATTAATCTATGGTGAGGCACTGAGTACGTTGACATTAAATACAGACGTAGCCAAATTTGTGGAGAATGGAGATTCTGCTAAGGAAGTAACAGGTACCCTTGCCTGGGTAAATCCTGATGCAGTATTAACTGTCGGGACAACCGTAGCAACCTGGAAATTCACTCCTGATTCATCGCATGTAAATACCTATCAGGAGCTGACAGGAGAGGTGGCCATTACGGTAAATAAGGCAACACCGAATGTAACTGCTGTACCAACCGTGGCAGTGAGAACCTATAATCCGAATAATAGACTTACGGACGATGCCCTTGTCGGCGGAACCGTTACCGGTGTAGATGGTAATTCTCTCGGCGGTAGCTGGAGCTGGCAGACGTCGGGTATCATTCCAACCGTCAATAACAGCGGATATGTGGCAGTATTTACACCGACAGATACCGCGAACTATAATACGGTGACACGAACCATTACAGTAACGGTTAATAAGGCAATCCCTTATATAGCTACAGCACCGACAGCGGCTGCCATTACCTACGGGGATACCCTTAGTGCTTCTGCTCTTACCGGCGGCACCGTGCAGTACAGCGTACGTGATGCGACAACCATTGCGGGCAGCTTTGCATGGGGAGATAGTAGCATGAAACCGAGTGTCTCTGATAGCAACATCATGGGATATTGGGTAGTATTTACCCCTTCTGATGTGGATAACTATAATGTAGCAGAAACATACGTTACTCTGACCGTAAACAAAGCAGACAATGCACCGAATATGCCATCAGCCACCATGAACGTGGCAAACAGTTGTGAGAAGGTAAGTGACGTGACCTTACCGACAGACTGGGTATGGCAGGATGCAGATAAGAATACGGCGCTTACCGTAGATACGCCTGTGACTGCAACCGCAGTTTATAACGGAGCGGATAAAGGAAATTATGAGAATGAAACCATATCCGTGACCATTACAAGATTAACCTGTGACCATGCGCATACAGAGGTTAAAAATGCAAAGAAAGCAACTTGTAAAGAAACCGGTTATACCGGAGATACCTACTGTAAGGATTGTGGGTCACTGCTTACATCAGGAACTGCAATACCTCTTGAAGACCATCAGGGCGGAACAGCTACCTGTACCAAAAAGGCGGTCTGCACCGTATGTGGTCAGGAATATGGAGCGCTTGATGCAAACAACCATGTTCATACGGAAATCAGAGGAGCAGTAGCGGCTACCTGTACTGCAGGCGGTTACACAGGAGATACTTATTGTAAAGATTGTGGTGTCAAGACAAAGACGGGAACTGTAACTCCTGCCCTTGGACATAACTACACAGGCAAAGTAACAACAGAACCGACAACTGATAAGGAAGGTGTCAGAACCTACACCTGTGACCGTTGCAAACACAGCTACACGGAGAGTATTCCAAAGCTTCCGGAGGAAGAACACGAACATTCATATTCCGTTTCTGTAACCAAAGAGGCGACCTGTACCGATACCGGAGAAAGAACTTATACCTGTTCTTGCAGGGACAGCTATAAGGAGACAATCCCGGCACTTGGTCACCATTATGTAAGCAGTGTAACAAAACAGCCGACAACAAGCAGTGAAGGCGTTATGACCTACACCTGTGACCGTTGCGGACACAGCTACACAAGAGCGATTGCCAAATTGCAGGATTCCGGTAATAACAATGCGGTAAATAGTAATCCGGGTAATAATCAGGCAGATATTGCTCCGGGAGATAACAATCCGACGGATAGTGTTTCGGGAGATAACGGTCAGGCAGATAACAGTCCGACGGGCAATAATTCTGCAGGAAGCGAGCCGACAGACAACAAACAGGGCGAAGGAAACACGCCGGATACCGGAAAGCCATACATCAAGGATCAAAACGGCAAGGAAGGCTGGGATGTCATCAAGAATGAAGTGGATAAAACAAAAAATGTTGATATCGTAACAGTCGAAATGAACGGTTCTGCTGTAGTACCGGGCGATGTGCTGGATGAAATCAAAGGAAAAGATGTGACTGTCGTCTTTGACATGGGAGGCGGTATCACATGGAGCGTAAACGGACAGAGCATCACCGGTGACAAGACGGGAGATATTGATTTCTCTGTAAAGATAGGTACCAACACCATTCCGGTAGATATTATCAAAAATATAACCGGAGAACGAAAGAGCCGGCAGATCAGTCTTGCTTATGATGGCGAGTTTGGATTTACCGCAGTGCTTTCTATAAAAATGGAAGCAGGCAATGCCGGACTTTATGCAAATCTGTTCTACTTTAACGAAAAGACCGGAGAGATGGAATTTATCTGTGCAGACGAGATTGCAGCGGATGGAACGGCAGAGCTTACCTTTACACACGCTTCGGATTATGCCATCGTGATAGATAAGAAGCCGATGGTGGAAAGTACACAAGCTGACAGTACTGTATCAGAAAGTCAGGATAGCCAAACGGAAACTGCGCAGACCGATGCAAAAGTAAACAGCAATGCATGGAATACCTGGTGGATTATCGCAATCGGCATCATAGTAATTGTGATCGGAGTCGGAGTATTCTTTGTAGTGAAGAAGAAAGAAGAGCTGGAATAATCTAGGTAATGAAAAAGATGTAGAAGGGTGGCCTGATGGTCGTCCTTCTATGTTTTTGGAAATGTATATAGACAAAATCTTCATATTATATTTTATGGAATAAAGCAGAGTAAATTTAAGTCAATGATGGTCAAAAAATCATCGACATCCGGCTCCGGACACGCTATAATATAGGTAATCTAAGTTGGGGATGGGAACATGGTCATCGTAGGCAAGGGAATGTCAATCACTTTTCAAGGCATTCTGGATTGAGCAGGAAGTCATAGATGTTTACGGTTAAGATGCCATATTCATCGT
>CAMEWU010000129.1 GCA_945946715.1 uncultured Clostridium sp.
ATATGTAGATTCCAATGTTATGGCTGGAAGAACCGGCACATATGATGGGGCAACCGGGTTATGGAGTGATGTAATATACATGCCTTGTAGTGCGGAAAATGGATTTGCTCCGGAATTTCCAAAGGAGACACCGGACCTGATTTATCTTTGTTTTCCAAATAATCCAACCGGTGCGACTATAAGCAAAGCACAGTTGCAGGAATGGGTAGATTATGCCAATAAAAATGGCGCCGTGATTATTTACGATGCTGCATATGAAGCGTATATCAGCGAAGCCAATGTACCTCACACAATTTATGAGTGTGAAGGTGCAAGAACTTGTGCTATTGAGTTGAGAAGTTTTTCAAAAAATGCAGGTTTTACCGGAACCCGTCTTGGTTTCACGGTAATACCTAAGGACTTGAAGAGTGCAGATGGTGTTGCTTTACATGGTTTATGGGCAAGAAGACATGGAACAAAATTTAATGGGGCACCTTATATTGTACAGGCAGCAGGGGCAGCAGTTTATAGCGAAGAAGGCAAGAAGCAGACAGCAGAGCAGATTGCATATTATATGAATAATGCAAAGATTATTAAAGAGGCATTGGCAGAAATGGGATATACAGTATCCGGTGGTGTAAATGCACCATATATCTGGTTAAAGACGCCAAACAACATGAGTTCTTGGGATTTCTTTGATTATTTGCTGGAAAATGCAAATGTAGTAGGCACACCGGGCTCCGGCTTTGGACCAAGTGGTGAAGGGTATTTCCGTCTGACTGCATTTGGCTCTTATGAGAATACTTTAACTGCGGTTGAGAGAATTAAAAAGCTGTAGTTGTTTTTCTGTAAAAAAGATTGTAATTATAGGAGTTTCATATTAAAATAAATATATGAATTGCATGGAGAAGGCACATGTATAAAAGATTGGAGGAAAAGGAATGGATAAGGAAACAATTAAAAAAGAGTCACTGGAAGTGATTGGAGAAGTGCTTCCGGAACTGGATGTTGAAGCAGTTGACACATCTGCATCAATTACCGATGATTATGATGTGAACTCAGTATCCATCATTAAACTGTTAGTGGGGCTTGAGGACAAGTTTAATGTAGAATTTGAAGATAGTGAGCTGGCATTAAATAAGTATACGAGTTTTGATGATGTCATTGAATCTGTAGAAAAGAAAATGAAATAATTTTGGGAATTGGAGGATAAACACATGGCAAACGAAAAGATTTTGGATGTAACATATCCGGGTATCACTTCTTGGCAGTGGCATGCAACATTGTTTTCAATTTTAGGAAATGATGAAAATGCAAGAAAATGGATTTTTAGTAACTATATTCAGTTGCGTTGCTATACAATTAATGAAATATTTACTGGCGATGATATGCTGTTTACAGATATGATGCCGGGTAGCAGTTCATTAAAGGAGTGCCCATATTTGATTTTCTCCTTAATGACAAAAGAACAGGTTGAAAGCTACTGTGGTAATATCATTGATTTTGTAATTAAGACCATTGATTTGAATGGTTATGTATATGGCGTATTTGATGAAGCAAAGATTCTTTGCAATGCAGAGGTGGATTACAAGTTCCCACATGAGCTGTTTATTTACGGTTATAATATTGAAAAAGAGATTTTCTATGTTGGAGACTTTACCTTTGGAGAACATTATACATATTCTACCGTATCCTTCAGTGATGTAGAACGTGGATATGAAGTAATCAGCGCACCGGAAGATCACATGTTTAAGGATGATTACAAGGGAACCAGAGGTTTGTATGTAATTCTTAAGAATAATGAGACCACATATTATGATTTAGACATTACCCTGATTAAGCAGACCTTAAGAGAGTATCTGAATTGTGAAGATACCAAGAATCATTTCAGAATGATGAGAAATCGGTTTACAGATACTACTTTTGGTGTGGATGTATACGACAAGGTTATTGATCAGATTGAGAAACAATTGGGTGCAGAAGAACCGGATTATGATATTCGTTCCTTACATTTGGTTTATGACCATAAGGTATTGATGCTGGAACGTATTAAATATCTGATGGCAAATGATTATCTGCCATTTAGTCAGGCAATTGTTGACGAGTATACAACCGTAGTTGAGAATACACAGACAGCAAGAAACCTATTGGTTCGTATTTCTATTACAGAGGAAATTGATAGAGCAGACCGCTTTAGAAAATACCTGACTGTTGCAAAGGAAACCGAAATCAAAGTATTGACTCAGGTATTAGAGCAGTTAGAAAAGAATGACTAGAAACGAGTAATTATATGATACAAGTATATTCATTGAAATTGGAACGGGAACTGAATGAAAGGGAACGACAACAGGCATTGGATATATTAACACCGGAACGCAAGGCGAAAGCCCTGCGTTTTCGGCGTTTAGAAGACCAATCCAGAGGAGTGGCAGCTGGTTTGCTGGAAGCTTATAGTATCACAGCGGGATTGGGACTTGACAGAAAAGGAATTCATATTGGACAAGGGGAACAGGGCAAGCCTTATCTCTTATCGGAACCGGATAGGCACTATAATATTAGTCATGCAGGGAAGCAGATTGTATGTGGAATTGGTGATGTTCCTATTGGGATTGATGTAGAGATGACATCCAAGTATAACGAAAGAATCATACAGCGTTTTTTTCATCAGGAAGAAATAGAGGACATTTTCTCATTTCCAGAGGAATTACGCCCGGATTTGTTTGCACAGTATTGGACTATGAAGGAAAGCTTTATGAAACTGTGTGGCTTAGGGTTTTCGCTCCCATTAAGTAGTTTTCGGACAAATCGAAGGAACGGAGAAGTTGAAATTCTTCCTGCAATCAGCAAGGAAAATAGGGAGAAATTATTAGCGCAGAATATTACAAATGAAAAAAAGCCTGTCTGTCAGTTTATAGAACTGGAAACAGGCTATCAGTGTTGTATATGCACAAGAGAATGGGAAGAAGTGAAATTGCAGAGAATCACAATAGAATCTTGTCTTGCTTATTTTACGGATAATAGAATGGATTCCTAATCTTAAATCCATCCTCCGTCAAAACGGATAACCTGACCGGTTAGGTAGTTTGGAGAATCCAGGAGGTGGGAAGCAAACTGAGCGACTTCTTCCGGCTCTGCCATTCTGCCATATGGAATAGCTTGTTCCAATTCCATAAGTTCTTCTTTGGAGAAACAGCGATTCATGTTTGTATTAATTGCACCACAGGAAATGGCATTTACTGCGATGCCGCTAGGTGCCAGTTCCTTTCCCAATGCCTGTGTCAGTGCATTAATTCCGCCTTTCGTTGCAGAATAAGCCGCTTCACAAGAGGCACCTACTTCGCCCCAGACAGAAGAGATGTTGAGGATTTGTCCGGCATGTTCATGAACCATATGAGGAATGACAGCATGACAGAAGTAAAATGTAGAAGACAAATTTGTCCGAAGCAGATGTTCCCATTCTTCTATTTTCATATCAGTTAACAGGCCAACATAGGAAATGCCTGCGTTATTCACTAATGTATCAATTTTTCCCCAACTGGAAATAATAGTTGCAACAAACTCCTGAACGAATGTAGCATCCCCACAATCTCCTTTTACAGCAATGCAGTCTGTGCCGGATTCTCTTATTAAGGCACAGGTATCCATCAAAGCTTCCGGATGATGATAAGAAGTGATACCAATCCGGTCGTAGGATTTGGATAATTCCAGAGCAATCGCTTTTCCGATTCCGGTAGAGGCTCCGGTGACAATTGCAGTTTTCAACATAACGAAAGTCTCCTTTAAATGCGTTTAAATTCTTAAAAATAATATAACATAGAATCAATGACTTGAAAATGAAACTTTTGTTTGCTATACTCAAAGACAGAGTTTTTTCGACAAATATGAGTCAGTGTTGGGAGGTATTAATTTTGAATAAGAAAATGTTAAAGGTATTTGGCGAAGCATTTTTAAAGACATTAATCGTAATTTTAGGCGTTGCTATTGTTATTTTTGCCATTTATTTTATGATACAAGTATTTGGTGGAGGAAAGAAAGATAAAAAATCCACAGAAGATATTCCGATTAATACAATGGATTTGAATGAAGATGAATTGTCTACGGATGATTCTTCTGATTCATCAGCAGATACAACAGAACCGGGTTCGGAGGAACCGGCATCAGCAGAGCCGATTTCTTCTGTGGGTCATTCCATTGAAGTGCTGAATAGTACAGATACAGCAGGAGTGGCTGCCGGATGGCAGGAAAGACTGAATGGAGAAGGCTTCACAGTTTCCCAGATTGGAAATTATGAGACAGAGACCTTGACCAGTACAAAAATCATTGTGTCACAGGAAGGAATGGGACAGGATTTGGTAAGTTATTTCCAGAATGCAACTGTAGAGGTTGGCACTATCAGCAGTGGTGTGGAAATCCAGATTATTATTGGTACAGAAGATGCCCAATAAGCATAGTATGTAAGATATGAGTGAACAGTTAAGAAAATTTGGTATTCCGTTTCGTATATATAATAAAGAACAGATATTTCAGGTAAGCCGTGACTGGTTGGAAGAACCCGCATTATATACCGTTTTCTTTGTGGCAGCAAAGCAGTGTGTTCCGCTTTCAGAAGCAAAAGCACTTCTGGATAAGAGAGAGCAAATCATCTGGATACCGGGTGATGAAGCAGTGTGCTCGCTGTTTTCAAAGAAAGAACGGCATGAAATGCTGGAATTATCCGTAGAAGGATACATTATGAATATATGCGAATATGCAGCTGATATGGGACTGGATATTTGTTTTCTAATGGAAGATAAAGCTGAGTTGGAATTTGTAACAGAAGGAATTCGAAAGAATTATCCTTATTTGGCAATTCACGGATTAACATTGGATTCTATGAATTCAGCAGAAATGATGATAAATGAAATTAATTCCATTGCACCAGAGATATTGATTATGGGTGTGCATACCAGTGAAATACGACGGTATTTGGAATATGACAGGAATAAAACAAATGCCAGATTATGTATTTGCGTTGGAAATCTCTTGATAACAGAGATGTCTAAAAAACATAAAATGCTCCATACTATTACTATGAGCAGAGTATTGAAAAAACAACTGCACAAATATGATAGTATGAAGGAACAAAGTTAAAATGAAGCAATTCGGACAATGGAATCGGATTAAAAATAGTGTTATACTAATTGCCGGAACTGGATTAATGGCGGCGTCAGTGAATTGTGTATTTGAACCAATGCAGCTGGTAACCGGTGGAGTGACAGGGCTTGGTATTATTTTAAAAGAAACAACAAGGAGTATTGTTGGCGGAGAAGGCATTCCTATATGGGTGACAAATCTGGTCTGCAATATTCCTTTATTTATTGTAGCAAATTACACCTTAGGAAAACGATTTTTAAAACGAGGATTAATTTCGGCAATAATATTTACTGTGTTTTTAGGAGTAATTCCCATTACAGACCTGCCCACACAGGACCGACTTTTAAATACAATTCTTGGAGCGGTATTGATGGGATTAGGCTTAGGCCTTGTGTTTGCTGTGGGGTCTACGACTGGTGGAATGGATTTGCTGGCGGTATTGTTGCAAAGACGGTTTCGACACTTATCAGAAGCCCAGATTCTGGCGGTCGTAGATGGAGGGATTGTAGTTGTTGGAGCGTTGATATTCGGTTTGGAACATGCGTTATATGCGTTGGTTGCTATCTTTGTTGTCACCAGAGTGTCGGATGGAATTATGAATGGATTGAAGTTCGCGAAAGTAGGGTATGTGATTTCTGATAAAGCAGCAGAAATTAGTCGACGATTTATGAAAGAAGCGGATCGTGGAGTAACAGGGATTGAAGTGATTGGAATGCATACCGGCAAACGACGCACCATGCTGATGTGTGCTGTGTCTCGGAAAGAGATTGTGGAACTGAAAGAAATCGTATTTGAAATTGACCCGCATGCATTTGTAATTATTACAAACGCCAGTGAAGCAGTAGGCGAAGGCTTTACAAATTATAGGGCAGAATATACGATAAACCCTAAAAAAAGTTAATAGATTTGCATAAAAAAAATCGTCAATATACAGAATCCACAAATTAAGGAAAATTAATTTGTTGAATAGTAATATGGTTTTTACAGGGTAAATGCGGTATCATAGGACTATCGTTAGTCAGAATATTAAGCATAATCCAAGGAGGAATTTTGAATGGCTAGTTTATCACTGAAGAATGTTTACAAGATTTATCCAAACGGCTTCAATGCAGTTAAGGATTTTAATCTTGAAATCGAAGACAAGGAATTTATTATTTTCGTAGGACCATCTGGTTGTGGTAAATCTACAACATTACGTATGATTGCAGGTTTGGAAGATATCACTCAGGGTGAGTTGTGGATTGGCGACAGATTAGTAAATGATGTAGAGCCAAAGGATAGAGATATCGCAATGGTATTCCAGAACTACGCTTTGTATCCACACATGAGTGTATTTGATAACATGGCATTTGGTTTGAAGTTAAGAAAGGTTCCTGCTGAAAAAATCAGCAAGCAGGTACATGAAGCAGCTAAGATTCTTGATATCGAGCATTTGTTAGACCGTAAGCCAAAGGCTTTATCCGGTGGTCAGAGACAGCGTGTAGCTATGGGACGTGCAATCGTGCGTGAGCCAAAGGTATTCTTGATGGATGAGCCTTTGTCAAACCTGGATGCTAAGTTACGTGTTCAGATGCGTGTTGAGATTTCTAAATTACATCAGAGATTACAGACAACTATTATCTATGTAACACATGACCAGACAGAAGCTATGACACTGGGTACCAGAATCGTAGTTATGA
>CAMEWU010000130.1 GCA_945946715.1 uncultured Clostridium sp.
ACGAACACCGAGAAATCGCAGATTTCGAGGTGCATGCGGGCGAAAGAGTGTGGAAGGCATCAGCACGCGGCGGAAACGAACAACGGGGAAACGGAAAGTTTAAATATGACAGATAGAGAAGTAAATGAGATTCTAACAAATGCAAAAGAAAAAGTTGAACAGGATTTTGAGGCAGAGAAGCAGGGGCGGGAATTAGAAACATCAGACAAGAAGAACACAGGAAAATTATATGGATTTATGCATTCCTTTGTTTTGCCGGTTTTATTTGGTGTGATCGCTGCACTGATATTGACACAGGTTATGTTCTTTCATGCACAGGTTCCCAGTGGGTCTATGGAAACCACCATATTAACCGGTGACCGTATTGTAGGAAACCGAATGGTCTATTGGTTTCAACAGCCAACCCATGGGGAAATTATTATCTTCTGGAGCGATGAATACAATGAATTTATGGTAAAGCGGGTGATTGGATGTCCGGGGGATACTGTGGAGATTCGAGAGGATGGTGTTTATGTAAATGAACAGTTGATTTCCGATACATATACACAGGGAATAACAGTCCCGTTACATGAAGGAGAAAATACATGGCAGGTGTCGGAGGATAGTTATTTTGTTATGGGAGATAACCGGCAGAACTCGGCAGATTCCCGATATTGGGATCAAACCTATGTACCTCGAAGTGAAATATATGCCAGATATATGTTCCGGTATTCTTTAGGCTGGAATGGATGGTATCTGGACTGGAATGACAAGATTTCCTTTTGGGAATAATCATAGTGAACAGAAAGGCAGATTGTAGTGTAAAATGATTCAGGATAACGTGGTATTATGTGTTTCATCCAAGTACGAGCAGAAATATTATTTAAATGAAGATTTTGAAAATCTTCCGGCATCTATCCAGCGGGAATTGCAGATATTGTGTGTATTATTTACAGAAGATATTGGAGGCATCCTGACACTGGAATTTGATTCGGCGGGTAATCTTCATTTTATAACTGCAGCAAATGAGGATGATTTATTGTATGATGATATTGGCAGTGCACTTAAGATAAAGCAGATTCGGGAAAGTAAGCGAGAACTGCTGGAGGCGCTGGAAACATATTATAAGGTATTTTTTTTAGGTGAAAGTTTTGATGTAGAAGATTAGAAAGGAGAAAGAAAATGATACGTCATGTAGTTATGTTTGGAATAAGAGGAGATGGTGAGCTGACACCATTGCAGAAAGCAGAAGAACTTGGTGAAAAGTTGAAAGCATTACCGGAACAGATACCATTTCTGAAACGGATGGAGGTTGGAGTGAATTCTGAGAAGGCTCCGGTTGAGAATGCACAATTGGTTTTGATTGCAGATTTTGATTCTATTGAAGATTGTGCTATGTATACCATACATCCGGCACATGTAGCAGTTGCAGAAGAAATTGGAAAGGTAAAGACCGGTCGTTGTTGTGTGGATTATGAAATATAACGTTGACGGAATAGAACAGATTAGAGGATAAGTAAGAGGAGAAACACGATATATGTTAGTAACCATCGATGTGGGAAATTCCAATATTACCATTGGATTATTTCAAGGTGATTCTATAAAAGGAACCTTTCGAATGACAACAAAGATACCACGAACATCTGATGAATATGGTATATTCTTTACAGACCTGTTAACGGCACGCAGCATTCAGACGAAAGAGGTTCAGGCAGTTATTATAGCATCGGTTGTGCCGGATGTGATGCACTCTTTGACCAGCGGTATCTGGAAGTATTTACATGTAAAGCCGATTATTGTTGGCCCTGGTATTCGAACCGGAATTAAACTGGCAACAGAGAATCCTAGAGAGCTGGGAGCTGACCGAATTGTAGATGCTGTAGCAGCATATGAGATTTATGGTGGTCCGGTATTGGTAATAGACTTTGGCACAGCAACTACCCATGATTTGGTGTTGGGTGACGGAAGCCTGGTTGCAGGAGTAACATCTCCGGGAATTCGGATTTCTGCAAATGCATTATGGAACAATGCGGCAAAACTGCCGGAAATTGAAATTCGTAAGCCGGACAGCATTTTAGCAAAAAATACAGTGACCAGTATGCAGGCAGGTTTGATTTATGGCTGTATCGGACAGACCGAATACATTATTCGTAAGATGCAGGAAGAGGCCGGATTACAGGAGATGAAAGTGGTTGCAACAGGTGGTCTTGGAAAAATCATTTCTCAGGAAACAGAAGCCATTCATGTTTATGACCCGGATTTAACCTTGAAGGGTCTGAAATTAATCTATGAGAAACAGGGGAAATAGTCATGGCAGCCCGAATTGGAACCATTGATATTCAGGATAAATTGATACTGGCACCTATGGCGGGAATTACGGATTTGCCGTTTCGATTGCTTTGTAAAGAGCAGGGTTGTGATATTCTTTATACGGAAATGGTAAGTGCTAAGGCTATGTTCTATCATAATAAGAATACTATACCGTTGCTGGCACTGGAAGAAAAAGAAAAACCCATTGGGTTACAACTGTTTGGATCAGAGCCGCAGCTTATGGCAGATATGGCGAAGCAAATCGAAGCAATCGGTTTCGATTTTATTGATGTCAATATGGGATGCCCGGTTCCGAAGGTATTCAACAATGGAGAAGGTTCTGCATTAATGAAGAATCCCAAGCTGGTGGGAGAGATTGTATATGCCATGAGCCGTGCAGTCCATGTGCCGGTTACCATTAAAATACGAAAAGGAATCGATGATGAACATGTGAATGCGGTTGAGATTGCGAAGATTGCGGAAGAAAATGGAGCGGCAGCAGTTGCAGTGCATGGAAGAACCCGAACTCAGTATTATGCCGGACAGGCAGACTGGGATATTATACGTCAGGTGAAAGAAGCAATTAACATACCGGTAATCGGAAATGGAGATATCCTGACGGCAGAAGATGCATTGCGAATGAAATCAGAAACCAATTGTGATGCTTATATGATTGGAAGAGGCGCTAAGGGGAATCCATGGATTTTTCGTCAGATTAAAGAAGCATTAGAGACAGGAAAGGTACCGGAAAAGCCACCTGTTTCAGAAGTGGTAGATATGATGTTGCGTCATCTGGATATGATGATTGAGTTTAAGGGAGAATATACAGGTGTACATGAAATGCGAAAGCATGTATCCTGGTATACCACAGGATATCCCAATGCAACCAAAATTCGAGGCAGAATTAATCAGGTTGAAACCAGAAGTGAGCTGGAGGAGATACTGCGTAACTGGCAGGCTGGCCAAATAGTATAAGAATGAAAAATAATAGATAAAAGAGAAGGTAAAAAAGGATTAGGAAAGGGGAACTGGTATGGAAGCACTGGAATGTATTAAGACACGAAGAAGTTGCAGAAAGTTTAAGGAAGAGGCAGTACCACATCAGATTATTGAAGAGATAGTGGGAATTGCAACATATGCACCATCATGGAAAAATACACAGATTACACGGTATATTGTAATTGAAGACAAGGAAAAACTGCAAAGAATTGCAGATGACTGTGTACTGGATTTTGAATATAATAAAAAGACAATTAGCCGTTGTCCGATGCTGGTGGTTGTAACTATGGTGAAGAACCGTTCCGGATATGAGAAAGATGGCTCCTTTACAACATCAAAGGGAGATCGTTGGGAAATGTTTGATGCAGGTATTGCAACCCAAACCTTCTGCCTGGCGGCACATGAGAAAGGTCTGGGCTCTGTAATTATGGGAATTTTTGATGAAGCAAAGCTTGCAGAGGTAGTAAGTATTCCGGATGGACAGCAGGTAGCTGCGTTAGTAGCAGTGGGATATCCGGTATTCCAGCCGGAAGCTCCAAAACGGAAAGAGACTTCAGAGCTGTTATCATTTCAATAACAATCGTTACATGGAAGCAGTCTGAAACAGGGTAGCCACATAGTTCCAGTTAATCAGATGAAACCAATTAGCGATATAATCTGCCCGACGGTTTTGATACTGTAAATAATAAGCATGCTCCCAGACGTCAATACATAAAATTGGTTTTTGGGAGTCGGTGATTGGCGTGTCCTGGTTGGAAGTGCTGAGAACAGATAGTTTTCCATTTTCACATACCAGCCAGGCATAGCCGGAACCAAATTGCTTCATAGCTGCATTTGTTAAGACACGGGTAAAATTATCAAAAGATTCAAAGTCTCTATGAATGGCATTTGCCAGGTCTCCTTCCGGCATGGAAAATCCGTTTCCTTGCATACAGCGAAAATAAAGCTGGTGATTATATACACCTCCGCCGTTATTTTTTATTCCTGTTTGTATTGTTTCCGGTAAATCTTTTAAGTGAATCAGTAAGTATTCCAATGTATAATCTTGTAATTTCGGAAAATCAGATAAAATATCATTTAAATTATCTACATAGGTTTTATAGTGCTTATCGTGGTGAAGTTTCAGTATTTCCTGGCAAAGCTCCGGTTCTAATTCGTTATATCCATATGGTAAAGGTTCTGTTTGAAAAGGAAAAGTCTCATTCATTGTATGTCCTCACTTTCTATATCGTTATGCTGGTATTATATGCATTTTGGATTTGAATATACCATGGGAATTTGATATACTAGACGGGTAACAATTGAATGCGTTAATTGAGGATAAAAAATGAGAGAATATTTGCAAAAGAATCGGAAAGCAATCGGCATGACTGCATTTGGATTTTTTCTGGTTTTGGTGAGCTGTCTGTTGCTGTCGAAACAAGTGGATGCGGGAAAACGGTATAATAGTAGCGCAGTAGCCGGAATTGCTTATGATGTAGATAATTATATTGAAAACTTATCGGATGATGAAATTGGAATTTCCGTTGATATGACCCAGATACTGGGAGAAGTAGATACGGAAGAGAATTCCTATCCGGATTATGCCGGTAAATGTATGGCAGTTGTTGATAATTCGCTGAATGTTCGGGATATGCCAAGCACGGATGGCAATATTGTGGGAAAAATGGTGGTTGGTTCTCTGGCTGATGTGGTAGAGCGGGGAGAAAGCTGGACAAAGATACATTCCGGTAATGTAGATGGATATGTAAGTAATGATTATTTGGTTTTTGATGATGCTGCCGGTGCTTATGCACAGCAGGTATGTACAATGGTGGCAACTGTAAATGCAGATGTGTTAATGGTTCGAGAAGAACCGGGTACAGATGCTGCTATCTTAGACCGTGTTGTTCAGAATCAGGATTTGACCCTATTGGAAGAGTTGGATGGATGGGTAAAAGTTCGGCTGGAAGATGGAACCGAAGGCTATGTATCATCGGAATATGTGACAGTACATTTTGGGACTAAGACTGCTTATACCTTGGATGAACTGGCATCAACAAAACGGATGCAGATTGTGAACTATGGATTGCAGTTTGTGGGAAATCCATATGTTTGGGGTGGAACCAGTCTGACAAATGGTACGGACTGCTCCGGGTTTACCATGCGGGTGTATCAGAATTTTGGATATACTATTAATCGATCTTCCCGTTCCCAGTTTAGTAATGGAGTTCCGGTAAGTCTGGATGATTTACAACCTGGTGATTTAGTATTTTACGCTTATAGCAATGGAACTATTCATCATGTTGCACTTTATATTGGAAATGGACAAATTGTACATGCTTGCGATTCTCGAACCGGTATAATTGTATCCAGTGTTTATTATAATACACCATATGGTGCCAGAAGAATTATAACAGATTAATCAGTATCAGAATATGTGCAGGAGTAACAAATATGGAATGGAATCAATTACTTTGCCCGAGACGCAGAAAAATGTATCCGGCCAGTACGGCAGGCGGACGGGATTTGAGAACTGAATATGAAAAGGATTATCAGAAAATCATTGGGAGTGCTTCTTTTCGTCGGCTTCAGGATAAAACTCAAGTATTTCCATTGGATAAAAGTGATTTTATCCGAACCAGATTAACCCATTCTTTGGAAGTGTCGTCGTTTGCACGTTCTCTTGGACAAAATATAGGAAAGAATCTTCTGGCAGCGAAAAAAGATCCCCAGTTCAACTGGAAAATAGCAGAAGATATGTGTAACGTACTGCAGTGTGCAGGCTTGATTCATGATATTGGCAATCCTCCCTTTGGACATTTTGGAGAAACCGCAATCCGTCAATGGTTTCGGGAGCGCTTACCGGAAATGCAATACTTTGATAGAAGAGTTGAAGATATGCTGACAGAGCAGATGAAGCAGGATTTTTATCAGTTTGAGGGTAATGCACAAGCACTACGATTAATAAGTAAGCTGCACTTTTTTTCAGATGAATATGGCATGAATCTTACATATGCATTGTTAAGTACCATTATTAAATATCCGGTTTCCTCTTTAGAATCCAATCCGAAGGCAGAAGATATCAAATATAAAAAAATGGGATATTTCTATGCGGACCGGGATGTGTTTATGGAAATCCAGGAAGCTACCGGTACCAATGGTTGTCGAAATCCAATGACCTTTATACTGGAAGCAGCGGATGATATTGCATATAAAACAGCTGATATAGAAGATGCTGTGAAAAAAGGCTGTATTACATATGGTATGCTGGAACGGGAACTTCGTCAGTTGAATAAGCAGAGCCCGGTATGGGTTACAAAGTATTTTGACCCGCTGGAAGAACTTAGATATCAGTATCAGAAAGCATTGGAACGGGAATATGGGAATCCGGAATTTTATGCAGTGCAAAACTGGGCATTAAATGTACAGAGTTATCTGATAAAATGTGCTACCCATGGATTTCTTTCCAA
>CAMEWU010000131.1 GCA_945946715.1 uncultured Clostridium sp.
TGGAAAATGTCCGGACTGTGGCAGAGAGTGTCAGCCGGCAAAGGAAGAAGCATATTTCTTCAAATTAAGTAAATATGCAGATAGATTAATTCAACATATTAATTCTCATCCGGAGTTTATACAACCGGAAGCACGTAAAAATGAGATGATGAATAATTTCCTGCTGCCGGGCTTACAGGACTTATGTGTATCCCGTACTTCCTTTAAATGGGGTATTCCTGTAGATTTTGATGACAAGCATGTGATTTATGTATGGATGGATGCGTTAACTAACTATATTACCGGTTTGGGTTATGATGTGGATGGTAACCATGATCCAAAGTTCAAGAAATACTGGCCGGCAGACTTGCATTTGATTGGTAAGGATATTCTTCGTTTCCATACCATTTACTGGCCGATTATGTTGATGGCACTGGATTTGCCATTGCCAAAACAGGTATTTGGACATCCATGGCTGATTCAGAGTGACGGCAAGATGAGTAAGTCCAAAGGAAATGTCATTTATGCAGATGATTTGGTTGAAATGTTCGGCGTAGATGCAGTTCGTTATTTCCTGTTACATGAAATGCCATTTGAAAATGATGGAGTGATTTCCTGGGAGCTGATTGTAGAGCGGATGAATTCTGATTTGGCAAATACATTGGGTAACCTGGTAAATCGTACCATCTCTATGTCCAATAAGTACTTTAATGGTATTGTACGGAATACCGGTGTAACAGAGCCGATTGATGAAGAACTGAAAAAACTGGCACTGGAAACTCCATTAAAGGTTACAAAGGCTATGGAAAAGCTTCGGGTAGCAGATGCAATTACAGAGATTTTTGCTTTGTATAAGCGGTGCAATAAGTACATTGATGAGACGATGCCGTGGGTACTGGCAAAAGAGGAAGCGTCTCATGCCCGGCTGGAAACGGTATTGTATAATCTGGTAGAAAGCATTGTCATTGGTACAGTATTATTAAAATCATTTATGCCGGAAACTGCAGAAAAGATTTTGGCACAGTTAAATGCAAAAGACAGAGAATGTGACCAGCTTGGTATATTTGGAATGTATCCGAACAATACTAAGGTTACGGACAATCCGGAGATTTTATTTGCCCGCTTGGATGTGAATGAAGTATTAGAAGACTTGGAACGCCGGAAAGAAGAAGCAAAGATTAATCAGTATGGCCCGGGTATCGATGTGGAAGCAAAGGAAGAGATAGATATTGATTTCTTTGATAAGGTGCAGTTGCAAATGGGACAGATTATTGCGTGCGAAGAAGTGAAGAAATCTAAGAAGCTTTTATGCTCTCAGGTAAAAATCGGTAGTCAGATTCGTCAAATCGTATCTGGTATTAAGCCACAGTATACGCCGGAAGAAATGGTGGGCAAAAAGGTTGTGGTTGTTACCAACTTAAAGCCGGCAACTCTGGCAGGCGTAAAATCAGAAGGCATGTTGCTTTGTGCAGAGGATGAAAATGGAACCCTTTCTCTTCTCACATCAGAAAAGGATATGCCACATGGAGCAGAAATACATTAATTATTTTGAGGTTTTATTATGAAAAAGAGATTATTAGCTGTAATTAGCTGTATGTTACTTTTGGTTTGTATGGGCTGTAATAGTTCCGGTGCAACTTCCAATGAGGGAGGAAAAGGACCGGAAGGTGCATTAACAGATATTGTAGAACAGATTTATGATGTACACAGTCCGGCATTTGGAGTTGGAACCATGGAAATAGATTTGTCTGATGCAGACATGGTAAAGATGTATACCGGTCTTGATTCGGCAGATGCAGTCAGTGAGGCGGTTGCATCAGAAGCAATGATAAGTGCACAGGCATATTCTATGGTATTAGTCCGGGTGAAAGATGCAGGAGATGCAGAAGCGGTTGCTACTGATATGAAGGCAGGAATTAACCCAAGAAAATGGGTGTGCGTAGAAGCAGATGATCTTCAGGTGGTTGCCTGCGAAGATGTAGTGTTATTGATTATGGTTTCATCACAATTATCTGATTCTGTGACTTCACAGCAGATTGTTGATGCCTTCCGGGAGGTTTGTGGTGGAACATTAACAGTAGAATAGTTTGGGGTTTTTATGGTATTTGCAAGTATCACATTTTTATATTGGTTCTTGCCGGTAGTGGTATTGGTATATTGCCTGCTGCCCCAAGGCTGTAAGAACGGCTGGCTGCTTTTAGCCAGCCTGTTTTTCTATGGATGGGGAGAAGGAAAAGCACTGCTGATTCTGGTGATTTCCATTCTGATTGGTTATGGAATCGGATTAGGTATGGAGAAGATGGTAAGGCAGTATAGGACGGCATTGCTTTGGGTTGGAATTGTGATTGAAGCAGGTTTTCTCCTGTATTTTAAGTATATGGATGCTGCTCTTCCGGTGGGAATTAGTTTTTACACCTTTCAACTAATCAGCTATCTGGTAGATGTATACCGGGGAGATACAAAAGCACAGAGAAATCTGATTGATTTTGCCATGTATATCTGTCTGTTCACCCAGTTGGTAGCAGGACCGATTGTACGGTATACAGAAATAGAAGGACAGTTAAAAGAGCGGAAGCAAAAGGCAGAGGATATCCGATATGGAATCCGAAGGATTATTCTGGGATTATCAAAGAAAGTAGTTTTAGCAGATAATCTGGGTGAATTATGTCAGACAGTGAAAGGACTGGAAACGGATTCTATATTGGGATTCTGGTTATCGGCGGTGGCTTTTACCCTACAGATTTACTTCGACTTCTCCGGGTACAGTGATATGGCAATCGGATTAGGAAGAATCTTTGGTTTCCGGTTTCCGGAAAATTTTGATTATCCATATGGTGCAGGCAGTATCACAGAATTTTGGCAGCGGTGGCATATGTCACTGACCCGCTGGTTCCGGGATTATGTCTATATACCATTGGGAGGCAATCGTTGTTCTACATGGAAATGGATACGGAATATTCTGATTGTATGGATGTTAACTGGTTTGTGGCATGGAGCCCAGTGGAATTTTGTCCTTTGGGGACTTTATTTTGCGGTTTTGCTAATAATAGAAAAGAAGCTACAACCAAAAATCGACAGAAGCGGACCGGTTGTTATGATGCATCTGAAAAATCCGGTGTGGAAACAGGTGATAGGACATATCTATGTGATAGTGGCAGTTATCATAGGGTTTGTAATATTTGAAGAAACGGATATGACACAATTAGGAAACCATTTGGCAGGCATGATAGGAATTGGGCAGCAGGTTTTTGCTACCGAAGAAGTTCTGTATTACTTAAAAAGTTATGGTGTTTTGTTGATATTGGGAGTGGTAGGAAGTCTTCCTCTTGTCAGTGGGCTTTGTCATCGTGTAGAAGATAAGAAAGTAGGAAACCGGATAATAACAGTTCTGGAGCCTGTAGTGTGGGTTGGCTTATTGTTCATTGCTACAGCGTATCTGATAGATGGAACCTTTCATCCGTTTTTATATTTTCGTTTCTAATATGAGCCGGAGAAGCATCCAAAGCGTGTTTCGTTTTATTTGAGGATAGGTAGTGAATATGAAGCAGGATAAGAAGCAGTTACGAAATAGAATACAGATGATATGTATCATGGTGGTTTGGGGAAGTCTTACTTTGCTTTGCTGGTTTTTTCCAAAGAAAGAATTATCCGAAAGTGAGAGAAGAAAGCTGAGTCAATTTCCTAAAGTAACAAGGGCATCGATTATCAATGGTTCCTATATGGAGAACTTCGAAGAAGCAGCAAAAGACCAGTTTCCTATGCGGGAAAGCTTTCGTAGAATCCGGGCAGTGACTGATATCTATGGATTTCAAAAGAAGGATGTGCATGGCATCTATCAGACAGATGGTCAGTTAGCAGAACTGTTGTATCCGCTCCGGGAGACCAGTGTGGAGCATGCAGGTGAGAAAAGTCAGGATATTTATGATACCTGGCTGGCCGATACGGATGTGAAGGTGTACCTGGCTGTAATACCGGATAAAGGCTATTATGCAGAAGAAACCAGTGACTACTTAAACTTCGATTATGAGAAAATGAATCGGATTTTGCAGGAAGAGTTTCCGGAAGGAGAATGGATTCCTTTGGCAGATACATTAACCATGGAGGACTACTATGCAACCGATTCCCATTGGCGGCAGGAGAAGTTGGAGGAAACAGCAGACCGACTGTTAGAGGTTATGGGAAAAGAATCTCTGCAGGGGTTGGAGAAGAAGCTGGCACTGGAAGATTTCTATGGGGTATATGCAGGACAATCTGCGCTTCCCGTAAACGGAGAACCGATATATTATCTAACCAATGACGTCTTGGAACAGTGTCAGGTATATCATGTGGAAAATGAAAAAACGCTTGGTATCTACGATACAGAAAAATTGACCGGCAGGGATCCGTATGAGTTCTATTTATCCGGCAGTACCGCTATTGCTGTGATTGAGAATCCAAGCTGTACCACAGGACAGGAATTAGTAGTGTTCCGGGATTCTTTTGGCAGCAGTATCATTCCTTTGTTATTACAATCCTACAGTCGGGTGACGGTCATTGATACCCGATATGTAAGTCCGGAATTAATTGGGGATTATGTGACATTTGAAAATCAGGATGTATTATTCTTATATAGTACGATTTTGTTAAATGAGAGCGAAACCATGCGATAGAATACCGGTAAATTCAGAAACAGGCATTGAGAAAATGTACCCAAGACGATATAATAGTCATATATACAAATCAGGATAAAAGGAGATGCCGTTATGTGGCAGTATTTGCAATATGTATTATCCGGTGCTTTAACCGTGGGATTTGCAACCATTGGAATCATTAGTTTGATTGTATTGAACCGGCAGAAAAAAATCATTGTGGAAAGTCGGCTGGGAAAATCCAGCAGTGTATCAGAAATCATAAATGTAAATGTGTCTTTGGTGGGCGTTGCCATGTCCGTATGGTTTCATTATTATGTATTTATCCCGCCATTATTGATGTATATCTTTTTTATTGTCATAACCACTCGAATCCGCAGCGGATTATCCGAAGAAGGGATGTTTGTGGGATTAACTTTCATTGATTGGGAGCATATAGAAGGTTATAAATTCGTAAATGACAACATAAATACAATAAAGGTGAAACTGCGTGCCAATAAACGGCAGTACATTATTGAATGTGAAAAAGAACAGAAGGCAGAGGTAGAACAACTGGTGCGAGAAAAATTAAGAGAGATGCCGGAGAAGTAAAGGGAAACGATTGACAGTAAATAGATAGAAGATTATACTGTGAATGATGAAAAACATGCACAATAAAGAATGTATGGAGGTACACAATGAGACATTTAATTGATCCAATGGATTTGAGCGTACAGGAGATTCAAGAATTATTGGTACTTGCCAATGATATTATTGAGCATAAAGATAAATATAGTGAGGTGTGTAAGGGAAAGAAGCTTGCCACCTTATTTTTTGAACCAAGTACACGGACGAGACTGAGTTTTGAAGCGGCTATGATAGAGTTAGGTGGTAATGTACTTGGTTTTTCTTCTGCTGATTCTTCATCAGCAACCAAGGGAGAAAGTGTACATGATACCATTCAGGTGGTAGGCTGTTATGCAGATATTATTGCAATGCGGCATCCGAAGGAAGGAGCACCATTATTTGCATCCTTGAAATCACCGGTACCGATTATTAATGCAGGGGATGGCGGACATTACCATCCGACCCAGACATTGACAGACTTGTTAACCATACAGCGGGAGAAGGGAAGATTAGATAATCTTACCATAGGTTTTTGCGGAGATTTGAAATTCGGACGAACGGTTCATTCGCTGATAAAAGCATTATCCCGATATGAAAATATACGATATATCCTGATTTCACCTCAGGAGTTACAGGTTCCGGATTATATTCGGACAGAAATCTTTGAGAAGAATCATATTCCATATCAGCAGGTGGAAAGTATGGATGAGGTGATTGGAGACTTAGATATTCTTTATATGACCAGAGTACAGCGTGAGCGATTTTTCAACGAGGCAGATTATATTCGATTAAAAGATACTTACATTCTGGATACGGAAAAATTGAAAAAGGCAAAAGAAGACCTGTCGATTCTACACCCTCTTCCAAGAGTAAATGAGATTTCAACGAAGGTAGACGATGATCCGAGAGCATGCTACTTCAGGCAGGCATTAAATGGTAAATATGTGCGAATGGCACTGATTATGAAGCTGTTAGGTCTGACACTGGAAGAATAGAAGATAAAAATGGAAAGAATCCATAGACAGAAGCGGAGGTAGAAATATGAATATCGACAGTATTTATAACGGAATCGTATTAGATCATATTACAGCTGGAAAAAGCATGCAGATATACCAGGATTTGGAGCTGGACAAATTAGACTGTAGTGTTGCTATTATAAAGAATGTGAAAAGTAATAAGCTGGGACGAAAAGACATTATTAAAATCGACCAGGATTATTCTATTAATCTGGATGTATTGGGTTATATTGATCCGGATATAACGGTTAGTATTATCAAGGATGGGGAGACCATTGAGAAGAAGAAAGTGGAACTGCCGGAGCGATTGGTGAATATATTAATATGTAAGAATCCGCGCTGTATTACACAGACAGAACAGGGTATTGACCATATTTTCAAGCTGGCCAACCGGGAGAAACGTACCTATCGCTGTATATATTGTGAAGAAGATCAGCAGACCACGAATTAGGCAGAGTTACAAAAAGGTTTACAAACGGGAAAGTTGTGTT
>CAMEWU010000132.1 GCA_945946715.1 uncultured Clostridium sp.
GAAAACACCGAGGGGTTCGGGGGCGAGTAGCCCCTGAGTTGACGTAAATCAACTAACTCAACATGTATTCAATTTTTCTTTGTAAAAGCTTGGAAATAATCACAGCATCTTTAGTCAATAAAACATACATCTTACACAATAAATTCGGGCTTACTTCGTTTACATTAATAAGAAAAATAAAAAATGTAGTCACATGAAGAAACAATTAGCCACTCTGCTCATCTGGGCTATGCCTTATGCAGCATCAGCCCAAAGTGTCAAATATTGTTATGACAACGCAGGCAATCGTATTAAGAGAGAAATTGTAATAAAGACAAGATCCTCTTGTGAAGAGAGATATACAACGGAGTGCTTTACGGAGACGCTATTGGAAAAGAATATTCAAATATACCCCAATCCGACGAAAGGCAGGTTAAAAGTTGAAATTGCAGGTTATGAAAATTCGGATAGATGTATTCTCCGCATTTATAATGCATCCGGACAGCAAATATTCTCAACACATGCAACTTCTTCCAGGACAGAATTAGACTTAAGTTCCCGGGCAAACGGAATTTACATCTTATATATTTCCTTAAACGACAGGGAAACTACTTGGAAAATAATTAAAAAGTAATTATAAGCAAATATCCATGAAACGAATAATATATATTGCAAGTATTCTGTCTGTACTGAATATATGCATAGGTCAGTCTAAAGAATTATCTGTACCTGAACAAGCGACTCCTTATCTTACTCAGATAAAAGCATTTGCGAATACACTAAATGAGGATAAGTTTAAAAATTGGACTGAAGAACAATACAAGCACTATGAGGATTCCATTCAGGCAATATTGTACCCACCTGTGATTGCAATAAAGGCTGACAGTGCCTCCTTTGGCAAGGACAGCAACAGACCTGCTCAGATACCTACATCGCGCATTACAAACTCACATGTTCCCAACTCTATCAGTTTGAGCCAGTCTAATGAAGTCGGTCAAATCGTTATCAATTCAGGAACATCATCTACAGGAGCGAGAACTTATGAAGTCCCTATTGATGTATATCCTGGAATGAGAGGCTTCAATCCCCAATTATCCCTAAGTTACAATAGCCAGCAGGGAAACTCCGTCATGGGTGTTGGCTGGTCTGCTTCTGGTTTGCCTATGATTGCCCGCGGTGGAAAGACAATGTATTATGAAGGAAAGTCGCAAGGTATTGTCATGGACAATAGTGACGCTTTTATGCTTAATGGCATCCGTTTGATAAAAACATCAACGGCAAGCAGCAATATTTTATATGAATCCGAGCAAGGAAATATCAAGGTGAAAGGCTATGTTTCCGGAAACATAATGAAATATTTCGAAGTCTTTTATCCGGATGGGAATAAAGGAATTTTCGGATATCCAAACGGTTCTCAGAATTACCTGTATTATCCGCTTATGTCACTTACCGATTTGAAAGGAAACAAAATAAGCTATTCGTATTCTTTTTCAAATAACCACTATAACATTGTCAATATCTCATACAATGGTGCTTCTGTCGAATTTAACTACCAGACCTCACGTCCGGATCCGATTCTTTATTTTTCAGGTGGTCTCAAAGTAAACGAACCACGACTTTTGCAAAGCATCACTTGCAAATTAGGCTCTACTATCTTAGGTACTTATACATTGAAATACACCACACAGAATAATAAATCCCTTCTGACACAGATTGATTATACAGCTTCCGGAAAATCATATAATCCGTTGTTGTTTTATTATGGCAGAGGCAATGTTGCCTCCAATTACACAAAAAGTACGACCCAACTGTATGAATGGTATGTAGCGGATAATCCCAGCATGATAAAAGTCGCCAAGGGGAAATTTGATTACGACAGTGGTGCGGATGGCCTGATTGCGCTTCCTAATTTGAATCCTTACTGGAAGCACTACCGTAATTCTACTATGTTTCGGCACTCTCAAAACCGGTTTGATAATATGTATACAGGTGAAGAAAAGATTTTCTTGTATGCCGGTCTGAAAGACAGTTGGGCATCTCCTATGCCTAATTTGTTTACAGAAAAAGGTTTTGTGGATATTGTATGTGCGGATTTGGAGGGAAAACAAGAAGAATATGTTATAAAAATCAACAACTCGGTGGTAAGCAACAACGACCAGGTTGTTTTTCATGTCTATCGGTCTAATTTGTATTCTGGTCTTTCTAAACTCTATACTAGAACTTATAATTTTCCTACAGTATATACGGATGCTGACGACGGAAAAAGCATTCAGCCAAAATTCTATTACACAGGTGACTTCAACGGTGATGGCAAAATGGAAGTCTTGGCCGTTTCCGTGCACCAGCCGTTTGGAGATACCAGCAAACCTTCTAAATGTTACATTTTTGATTTGGCTGGTAACAGTATTATCTATCAGAACCATGTGTTACCATATAATGTCGAGTTTGTTGGTACACAACAAAGTGACCCTAAGGCTGCCAATAATAACACCGACAAATTATTTGTTATGGATTACGATGGCGATGGGAAGACTGATATATGTCATATTAATGAAAGTGGAGTCAATATTTATACTTTTGATGTTTCAGGAAGTACCCTTGCAGCGCGAAAAGTAGCAACCTATACAGGGTTGAAAAAATCCGGACTGGCCAATCGTGATATATTGCTTGGAGAATACAACGGTGACGGTTTAATGGACCTCTTGGTGTCACCTACCGGTTCTGCAACAACTTGGACTGTATATAACTCCAAAGGGAATGGCCAGTTTGAAAGTACTACTTTTAATGGAACCACTAAAAATACGGCGGATAATACCGGTTTTATTATTCAGGATATCAATGGTGACGGAGTGACAGATTTAATCAAGTATGATGCAAGCGGCTTCTTTACTTATTTGGCTAATAATAACAATGTTGGCTCTTCAACTTTATATTCCAGCTATCCGTCATCAAAATCTATTCTTATACCTACCGATATCAATACCCGTAACTGTTTTACACAGTTGATAAGTTTGAAAGATGGAATCGCTACAAAATTCGCATTTTCGCGTAATGATAGCGAAGAAGCTATGGCTACAGGTATGGCAAACAGTTTGGGGATAATTGAAAAAAATGATTATCGGTTGATTAATGAAGAAGGTGTGTCTTCTGGGCTATACACGAAAGGATATGGAGCAACCTATCCTTATGTAAATATTCAAGAGCCTTTACCGGTAATCGCATCATCGGAAATTTACATGAATGGTAATCAGATAGACAACAATTCTTTCACTTATAATAATGCGGTTATCCATCGACAAGGGTTAGGCTTTCGAGGATTTGAAAAAATTACGATTTACAATAGCAGAGGGCAAAGCCTTGTCAGGACTTACGAACCTTATCGTTATGGCTTGTTGAAAAGTGAAGTCGCACCAGCTTTTGAGCACTCATACACTTACACTGTAAGTACACAGGCTAATAAAATCGCCAAAATCCTTTTGACCAATAAAATAGAGAAGGATTTGCTTAAAGATATATCTGCTACGACTTCTTACATATATGATTCTTATGGATATCCTACAGAAGAAACAATTTCCTATAACGGGGATATTTCTGTAAATAAATCGAATACTTATTCGTCAAAAACAACAGTAGAGGACGGATATAATTTGGGGTTCCTGACCAAGCAGCTTGTTACGGTAAATCGTGGAGGCTCTTCTTATACGGAGCAGATGTATATTCCTGTACATTCTTCACGATTACCTATTGTAAAAGTATATTATAAGGATGGGAATCAAGTCAAACAGTATACATACACTTATGACAGTTATGGCAATCCTATTACAGAAACGATAAAACTCTATACCTCATTAAATACACAAAAAACGTCTTATGAGTATGATTCTTATGGACGATTATCCAAAGTGACCAGTCCAATGGGATTGAGCAACACGTTTACTTATAATACTTTTGGTCAAGTCGCAACTGTAAAAGATTATAGGGGCGGAACTACAGCTTTTACTTACGATGCTTTTGGACGCGAAACAGCAGTCAAGTATCCGGATAATACTAGTAAAACGATTCAATATGCTTGGTCTTCGACAGCAACTAACGGACTTTATTCTATTACCACTACAAATACGGGAAAACCGACAGTGACAGTAGTATATGATGCATTAAATCGGGAAGTTCGTAAAGGGGAAAAACGGTTCGACGGAATTATAAGGAATATCGACAAGTTATATGATTCTTACGGTAATTTGCAGAAAGAGTCCATGCCTTTCACTGGAAGTACAGCTTCGTTATGGAATACGTATGCGTATGATAGTTATAACCGTATTCTTTCTTGTACAGAGAGTTCCGGCAGGAAGACAACATATAGTTATAATAAGAATAATATAACGATGGTGTCCGATAAAGTTTCAACAACTAAAGCTTATGATGCACAAGGCAATTTACTTTCTGTTACCGACCCGGCGGGAACGATTGTTTATAATCTGGCAGCGGACGGACAACCGTATTCTGTAGTGGCTCCCGGTAATATTGTAACTTCTTTTAGTTATGATAAATATAGAAGGCAGACGAACTTGATTGATCCTAGTCAAGGAACAACGACGTATGAATATGATGCGGCTGGAAATGTGGCAAAAGAGACAAATGCGAATGGAAAGGTTACCCAAAATGAATATGATTCATACAACAGGTTGATAAAAACGACTACTCCAGAATTTGTAACATCCTTTACCTATAACGCAAAGGATGAACTGACTGGTACGTCCACCAACAACGGAACTTCAAAGTCGTTTGCTTATGACAGTTATGGCAGGTTGATTACATGGAAAGAAAATGGTGTGGATGGTAAATGGTTGCAAAAGGATTACACCTATTCTAATGGAAATGTCAGTTCCATCAAATACACATCACAATCCGGTGTGTTGGCTACTGAAAATTACGTTTATTCAAATGGTCATTTAAGTGAGGCAAAGTTAAATGGAACGACAACTGTATTCAAATTGTCCAAAGAAAACAGCTTGGGCCAACCTACTGAAATTGTTACGGGTGGGATAACACGCAAATATGATTTCAACGCTTATGGATTGCCGGTTGGCAGGAGTGCAAGTAGCACGTCTAAAACTTATCAGGATTTTTCGTATGTTTTTGATGCAACAACATCTAATCTGACATCACGAAAAGATGATACAAGGAATATCACGGAAAATTTTGGTTATGACAATTTGAACAGATTGACTTCTTATGCCGGTAAGACTGCTGCGTATGATGTGAAAGGTAATATTACCAGTAAAAGTGACGCAGGAACATTTGAATACACACTTGCTCAAAAGCCTTATGCGGTTTCTGGTGCCAATTTATCGGGAAATGGGGTGCCAACGCATACTCAAGAAATTACTTACACCTCTTTTGGACGTCCTGAGTCTATTACAGAGAATGGCCAAGTGGCGACATTTACCTATAATGGCGAATACGACAGAGTGAAAATGAATATTTCACAGAATGGGAATAATGTCCTGACTCGTTATTATTTAGGCAATTGTTACGAATTGGATCAGACATCTTCTTCAAAAGAAAAGCTCTATTTATTCGGTGATTTTTATGACGCCGGAGCGGTATATATAAAAGAAGGTTCTTCAAAAGGTATATATTATATTCTTCGTGATTATTTAGGTAGTATTACCCACATTGTGGATTCTAATGGCGCATTAGTTCAAGAGTTGAGTTATGATGCTTGGGGCCGTTTGCGGAATCCGGTCACTCAAGAAGTTTACACTCATGAACAGCAGCCTGCTTTGTTTTTAGGAAGAGGTTATACAGGGCATGAACACCTTACACAATTCGGCCTTGTTAATATGAACGCTCGATTGTATGATCCGATATTAGGTCGTTTTCTTTCTCCAGACCCGTATGTGCAGATGCCTTACATGTCGCAGAACTTCAATCGCTATACCTATGCGATGAATAATCCGCTTTGCTATGTGGATGAAGATGGAGAATCTATTGTTGCGGTCATAGGTATTATTGTAGGAGCTTATGTTGGTGGTGCATTAGCTAATAATGGAGAATTGAATCCTGTAAAATGGAATTATAGATCTGCAAGCACTTATTTGGGCATTGGATTTGGCGCATTAACTGGAGGGGTTGTAGGATATGGTATTGCTGTGCCTGGAAGTATTGCTTTTGCAGGTGGAATCAGCACTCCATACCTGTCTGCAGGATTGGCTGTTGGAGCCGTGGGACAAGGTAGTAATTGGAAATTTGATTTCCATTGGAGCACAGCTGCTGGTGGTGGAGGTGGAATAACCAATACAATATGTGATTCAAAAACTGCAACAGAAAAAGCAATTAAGAAAGTTCAATGGGATTATAGTGCATTTCAATATGCAACAGCTGTTTCTACAGTGATAATGGCCGATGATGTTACAGGAATAGGTATAGCAGATGATGTTCTGATTCCTGCTATTTATGGTTATGCTGCATACGAGTTCATGACTGAAAATATGGTCAAGAGGCAAGAACAGCAAATAATAAGATTGTCTCAAAAAAATAGGCCTGGAGATGGTTTTTTGTATCAGCTAAAAGTAAAAAAAGATGGTTTTTATAAGAATGTAAGGACAAATTCATTAATTTATATGAAACAAGGTGATGTATGGAAGTACGGAGAAACGAC